>JAQWFD010000030.1 GCA_028704555.1 Desulfobacterales bacterium | reverse complement strand
AGAGCTGCACAAAGGGATTGATTTCGCCGCACCCAAAGGTACTCCGGTTGTTGCAACGGCAGATGGCGTGGTTACCTTTTCAGGTACCAAGGGTTTGCTCGGCAAACTGGTCGTGATTGACCATGGCCATGGACTGGTGACCCGCTATGGGCATAATTCCAAAATTTTCAAGAAGCGGGGTGATAAGGTAAAGCGTGGTGATATTATTGCCGAGGTGGGGAGTACGGGGCGAAGCACCGGCCCCCATGTTCATTATGAAGTCCGGCTGAATGGTGTCCCGATCAATCCTTCCAGATATATTTATAATTGATCGTTAACATGGCATATGGCACGTCTGGCGATCCTGACGGCCGCTGGCCTCTGTTGCTGATAAACTTCCTTCCTTTCGCCCCTCTGTTTTTTCATCCATATTTTCGGCGATCCGTTTATAATAACAAAATTTATTGGCTATTTTTATATGATGTATTATAATTTTGCCTTGTGGAATTTTATGATAATTTTAGCGAGTTACGAATTTTGAATTCGACCAGGCGCGTTAATGATTTTATTGCGTATTTTACTTGAATTAAGCCAGCTGATCGACAGCCGCTGACTGATCAGATTGATGAAATATTTCGGAGGAATCGTTCATATATGGTAACCAGATTTTTAACCAGATTGTTTGGCAGTAAAAACGAACGTGAATTAAACAGGCTGCGACCCATTGTGGATCAGATTAATTCACTGGAACCGAAAATTCAGTCGATGAGCAATGATCAGCTCAAGGCGCAGACGGTTTTGTTCAAAGAGCGTCATGGCCGGGGTGAATCGTTGGATTCGTTACTGCCTGAAGCATTTGCAACTGCCAGAGAGGCTTCCGCGCGAGTGCTCAACATGCGCCACTTTGACGTTCAGCTGATCGGCGGAATGGTCCTTCATAAAGGCAGAATTGCGGAAATGAAAACCGGTGAGGGTAAAACGCTCGTGGCTACCCTTCCGGCCTATTTGAACGCAATTACCGGGGACGGGGTGCATGTTATTACCGTCAATGATTATCTGGCCGTTCGGGACACTCAGTGGATGGGGCAGATATATAATTTCCTGGGGCTTTCGGTTGGAAACATCGTTCATGGTCTGGATGATCCGCAGCGAAAAGCTGCTTACAGCGCTGATATTACATACGGTACAAATAACGAGTTCGGATTTGATTACTTAAGAGACAATATGAAGTTTAACAAGGACTCTCTGGTTCAGCCGCTGCTCAATTTCGCCATTGTCGATGAGGTTGACAGTATTCTGATCGATGAGGCCAGAACCCCTCTGATTATATCCGGACCGGCTGAAAAATCCACAAACCTGTATTATCAGGTCAACAGTATTATCCCCCGGCTGGTGCTGGACCGGGATTATACTGTTGATGAAAAGGCCCGGGCCGTCGTGTTGACCGAAGACGGTGTTTCCAGGGCCGAGCATATCCTCCAGGTGGATAATATCTATGATTCCAAGTATATTGAACTGTTGCATCATATCAATCAGGGGCTCAAGGCCCATGCGCTGTTCAAGCGGGATGTGGACTACATTGTGAAAAATGGCGAGGTCATCATCGTCGATGAATTTACCGGCCGCCTGATGCCGGGTCGTCGGTACAGTGAAGGATTGCACCAGGCGCTTGAAGCCAAGGAAAATGTAAAAATCGAAAATGAAAATCAGACACTCGCTACGGTTACGTTTCAGAACTATTTCAGAATGTATAAAAAACTTTCCGGTATGACCGGAACAGCAGACACTGAGGCGGTAGAGTTTAAAAAAATCTATGATCTGGATGTTGCCGTAATCCCAACCAATAAGCCCATGATCAGAACCGATTATCCGGACGTGATATATAAAACCGCAAGAGAAAAATACAACGCGGTTCTGGAAGAAATTATTGAACTGAATAAAAAAGGCCAGCCGGTTCTGGTGGGCACCGTGTCGATCGATGTTTCAGAAGACTTCAGTCAAAAGCTCAAAAAAAGAGGCGTTAAGCATACGGTTTTAAACGCAAAAAACCACGAGAAAGAGGCCGAAATTATTTCCATGGCCGGGCAGAAAGGGGCGGTGACCATTTCAACCAACATGGCCGGTCGTGGAACTGATATCGTCCTTGGGGAAGGGGTTACCGAACTTGGCGGCCTGCACATCATCGGAACGAGTCGTCATGAAAGCAGAAGAATCGATAACCAGCTGCGTGGCCGGTCGGGCAGACAGGGAGATCCGGGCTCCTCACGGTTTTACCTTTCCCTGGAGGACGATCTGCTTCGAATCTTCGGGGGCGAACGGATTACCGGTATTATGGAAAAGCTCGGGATGCAGGAGGGCGAACCCATCGAGCACGGTCTTATCAGCCGGGCGATCGAAAATGCGCAATCGAAAGTGGAAGGTCACAACTTTGATATTCGAAAACAGCTGATCGAATATGATGATGTCATGAACCAGCAGCGGGAAGTCATTTACAAACAGCGTCGGGAAGCCTTGAGCGGGGAAAATCTTAAAGAATCCATCCTGGAAATGATCGAAGAAAAAGCCGAAGAAATTGCCGGCGGGTTTGCCGACGATAAACTTTTGCCGGAAGAATGGGATTTAAAGGGACTTCAGGACGCGGTATTCAAACAATTCAGTTTTCGGCTGAACCTGAATGACGATATCCTGGACGGTTTAATCCGGGACGGCCTTGCCCAGCTGATTTATGATTCAGCCATATCGATTTATAATGAAAAAGAATCACTGATAGGAGAATCAGATTTCAGGCAGTTGGAGCGTATGGTGATGCTGCAGACGGTGGATAGCTTGTGGAAGGACCATCTCCTGAGTATGGATCATTTAAAAGAAGGTATCGGCCTCAGGGGGTATGGGCAGCAGAATCCATTAATTGTTTACAAAAAAGAGGGCTTTGAGTTGTTTCAGGACATGATTTCCAGAATCAAGGAGGAAACCCTCGGCATTCTGTTTAGAATTCAACTTGCCCGGTCGGAAGATATCCCCGAATTAAGGCAACCTGAAAAACAGCCGCTCATATTTTCCCGCGGCGATGAAAGTGTAAAGAAAAAACCCGTCAAACGGAATGATATTAAAGTGGGGAGAAACGATCCCTGTCCGTGTGGCAGCGGGAAAAAATATAAAAAATGTTGTGGAATGTAGGGACTTGCGTAACGATATCTTCACCTCATAAGTGCCTCAATCACTTAACGTTGCGAACTTATTGTTCTGCGAATCCCAAGCGCCGCTTTAGCTGTCGATCCGCAAATGATTTTAAAATCACGATCATCGGTCGGCCTTTAGATTCCCGCTTTCCCGCTTCGCTCGAAACGCGGAGAACGCAGAGCTTAGAAACGGTGGTTTTGGCCGCTGCGCGCTCTGTGCCTCGAGCGAAGCGGGCGGGCGGTAGAAAATTAAAGAGTTTTTTGTAACGGCAATTCCATGTAAATTGGGTTGCAGGCACGGCCTGCGTTAGAACCAGGGCCGAAATCTGCGACCTGCCAAAAGGTAAGCTGATGAAACAGTGTAATAAGTGCTGTCAGATAATTGCATCAAAACGTCCCGTACAGGAGAAACCATTCATCCCTTCAACGTGTCTTGAAGCTGACGATGAGATGCTTTCTAAAATTGTCACCATACTTACCGACCCGGTGGTCATTGTCAATGATCGACTCAGGATCGAATGGGTCAATGATGCGGCACGCAAGATATTCGGGGCTGATTTAATCGGTAATACATACCGTAATGTGTTTTTCAATACGGGGATATGTTATCGGGAATGTATCCTGAAAGAGTGCTTTCTGGATGGAAATAGCCACGATATGGAGGTGCAGTTTGTCACGAGTGACGGTCATGCACTGGATCTGTGGTGTACGGCCATGGTGGCCTGCTGTTATCCTGACGGTAGACCGCAGAAAGTGATCAAAATCTGCCGGGACATTACGGATATGAAGGCCTGTCAGTCCGAGGCCATGAGAAATGCACAGCTGGCCTCTCTCGGGGAACTGACCGGGGCAATTGCGCATGAAATCAACAATCCTGTTACCGGAATCATTAATTATGCCCAGATATTGATGGATCAGTACGGCGAGGAGGCGCGTGATGCAGAAATTCCGAAACGAATTATGCACGAAGGTAATCGTATTGCGGTTATCGTCAGGCAGCTTCAGACATTTGTTGGCGATCAGAATAAAGAGAAAATTCCGGTTCAAATCAAATCCGTTCTGTCAGATACACTGAGCCTGAGCCGTGCGTTGATGAAAAAAGATAATATCCGGATCAATATCGATATCCCGGATGATTTTCCGGCCGTTGGCGCAAATCCTCATCAACTTCAACAAGTGGTTTTAAATATTATAAGCAATGCAAGATATGCCCTGAATAAGAAATATGCAGATTCGAATCCTGATAAAGTGATCGATATTACCGCCAGCGTCAGGGGAGAATCCAATGACAGAAAAGTGCAGATCATAATCACCGATCATGGTATCGGGATTCCTTCCGATATTATCAATAAAATACAGGCCCCTTTCTTTTCGACCAAACCCAGAGGCCAGGCTACCGGATTGGGGTTGTCAATCAGTCATTTGCTCATCAAAGACCTCGGTGGTAAACTCTGGTTTGAATCAAAAGAAGGCAGTTATACGAAGGCTGTCATTGAATTGCCGCTGGAGAATTAAACAGGAGCACATCAGATATATGAGCACGAAAATTCTGATCGTTGATGACGAAGAGAGTATACGGTATACGTTTAAAACCTTTCTGTCGAGGGAAGGGTATGAGGTGTTCAGTGCTCCTGACTATGGAACGGCTATAGATAAGATTGTAACGGTAAGACCGGATTTGATTTTTGCTGATATCCTGCTGGGAGACTACAGCGGCATTGATCTTCTAAAGGCTGTGAAAGAAAAACAGCTCAAATGTCCTGTCATCATGATAACAGGACAGCCCAATGTTGATTCGGCGGCCGATTCGGTCCGACTGGGAGCGTTTGACTATTTGTCTAAACCCGTCTTGAAAGATACGCTGTTGCGGGTTGCCAGAATCGCTCTGGGGCATAAGGCCCTTCTGGATGAAAACGAGCAGATCGAAGCGGATAAGGATCGGTATCGTCATCAGCTGGAGGCAATTTTCCGCAGTATGAAGTCCGCTATCATCACGGTAGACAATACCCGGCATATTACCGAATCCAATCAGTCGGTTGAGACTGTCTTCGGGATTCATTCCGGAGACATCATCGGTAAATTATACGATGATATTTCTCATCCATTTTTTGCTTTGTGCGGTAAATTGCTGGATGACACCCTTGAGAGACAAAAAACGATACAGGAATTTCGAATCGAGTGCCAATGCAGCGAATCCCATCATCAGACCCTGATCGTATGCTCATCGCCACTGGTCGATCGAAGCAATCGGTCCATGGGAGCCGTTCTGGTAATCAGGGATGTAACCCGATTGACAGATCTGGAGCGTGAGCTGAATGAACGGCACGAATTCCGGAATATTATCGGTAAAAGCAAAAAAATGCAGGACCTGTTCAGGCTTGTTGAAAATTTGTCCGACACGGAGACCACCGTCCTGATCAGCGGGGAAAGCGGAACCGGCAAGGGATTGATTGCCAAGGCCATTCACTATAATGGGCCGCGTGCCTCCAAACCGTTTATAACCGTCAACTGTTCGGCTCTGGCTGAAAATCTTCTTGAAAGTGAGTTGTTCGGGCATGTAAAAGGTGCTTTTACAGGTGCAATATCAAATAAAATAGGACGGTTTCAGGCTGCTCACACAGGGACTGTATTTCTGGACGAGATCGGCGAAATTTCGCCGATGCTCCAGGTAAAACTCCTGAGAGTGCTTCAGGATAAAGAATTTGAATGTGTGGGAGATTCAACACCGGTTTATGTTGATGTCCGGGTTATCGCGGCCACTAACCGGCAGCTGAAAAATGAGGTCAGGCTTGGTAGATTCAGAGAGGATCTCTATTATCGGTTGAAAGTGGTCGAAATCATTGTGCCGCCGCTTCGAGAAAAATTTGAAGATGTTCCGCTTCTCGTGAGACATTTTTTTAATAAGTTTAGAAAAAATTTTCATAAACCGGTGAAACGGGTGTCCAGTGAGGTTATGGATGTTTTCATGAATTATCCATGGCCCGGCAATGTCAGAGAGCTGGAACATGCCATTGAACATGCGTTCGTCATCTGCAATGCGGATACCATTATGACCGAGCATATTCCCGTTGAAATTCGTGAATATTCCCGCAGAAAACAGAGCGACGTTAAGAACCGGGGCGAACAAAATTATCAGAATATTCTCAATACGCTTGAGCAGACGGATGGAAACAAGGCCAAAGCAGCCCGTCTGCTTGGAATCAGCAGACAAACCCTCTATCGGAATCTTAAAAAAACTTGATACGCTTTGCCTGATCATGTAACTATGTTACACAATTGGCTTGTTACAATAGTGTAACAGGTTACACACATACCTCTGGACTGTCTCTTTAGCCCGCCTGGAACATTGTTCAATAACGCTCTGATAATATATAAAATAATTAAAAAAATAAATTTTTATTAAAGTCTGGCATGACATTTGTATTAACTAATTATCAATAATACAGGTTCTTGTTAGCGCTGCAGTATGCTGTTTGACAATTATATGTTGGCTGTTGGGAAGTGAGTCGGCTTGTCTATATAAGCTGAGTACACAGTTTTCCCATACATAACCATGCACTAGACGCTCGGGATTCGGATAGGATTCGTCAGCTCCTGTAAAAATGAGATTTTGTTCTATTGATTGATTCCGAAATTTTGTTTTTCAATGCAGTTCGTGTTGAAATCAGGCCTCTTTGTCAGTTGAGTGATATCTGTGGCTGAAGTTGAAGTGACAGTTGAGTGATATCTGCGGTTGAAGTTGAGCTGAAGTTGAAGTGACAGTTGAGTGGTATCTGCGGTTGAAGTTGAGCTGAAGCAGGAAGTGGTTTGACGTCTGATGAAAAAAGTGATCAGATCTCGGAATGTTATCCAACCGATGTTGCAGTTGATACGGTTTGTAGAAGTTGAGTCCTGTTCGGATTCTGTGCGTCTATGTGCAATGGAATAAAAACATATTGGGCCTGTATTTTTTCTTCCTTCAGAATTTTTCGTATTTTCGAGCCCCTGCCCAAATAATATTTCAGAAAAAAACAAGTTGATTTCTGTCTCTCTCCAATTCGTATCGGTTTTTATATCGTTTCATGCGGTTTTGAATTCAAAACGAAATGTATACCTGCATAATGCGAAAGAGTTGGTTCTTGCGTGGAATTCGTGTCCATCCATAAACGTTTATTTTCTTCGTGCGCGTTTTAGCCCCTTTGGAATGCCGGGTTTGTTCCTCCGGGGGGGCACGCTCGGATTTTGATTTTTAAAATGCCCGATGCCGTGCGGCTAAAATTTCTGGTTTTTTTAAATTTGAAAACATATCCTGCTTATCACTATAGTCCTGAGCGTTCCATCACTTGACGACCCTTCTGCTCCACCGGTTAACATTATCCCATGCCTCTGAATGGGGTTTTATTTCATGCCGATATTGCGATTGCATTCCGTTTGAACAAAATGGGGATATATCATATCTTCGGCCACGTTGTCGCGGCCTTAGTCCCGCCCGTTCCAGGCTTTTCAGTGTGATCCGGGGGTATGCCGGGCCCATGAAGCTAAAGCGCAAAAACTCGGCACGCCTCAAACCGTTTGCGTTTTTTAACGCTTCACGGCCCCGGCATCTTTTTTCCGGATCTCGCAATGTCGTCCGCCGGGAACGGGCGGGATTCTGCGGCCGCACTTCGGACTTATGACTGAAGTTATGATCGAGCCCATCTTTTGATATGATTGTTGAAGTAAATCGGTGCATTCCGGTATGATGTCAAATTTGATTGTTACGTTTAGTACCTTTACAATCGTATCGAATGATGATTATAATGGGGCATAAAATTCAGTATATCAGCATAACGCTGTCCATGGAGCCGGAGAATATAATTATGAGTGCGGAAAAACCTTTCGGTGAGGAAGACATATCCTCATCGACCCAGCAGATACAACACGAGCCCTCGCTGTACAGGGTCCTTCTTCATAATGATGACTATACAACCATGGAATTTGTCGTCGATATTCTCAGAATTGTATTTTATAAATCCGCGGAGGAGGCAGTACGAGTCATGCTTCATGTTCACCAGCAGGGTATTGGCGTGTGTGGTGCATATCCGTTTGAGATTGCTGAGACAAGAATGGATACCGTACATGCCCTGGCCAGGGACAGGGGGTTTCCTCTAAAATGCTCAATGGAGAAAATATAACATATGATCAGTAAAGAACTTAATGCTGCCCTTGGTGTTGCGGTTCGGGAGGCAAAAAAACGACGCCATGAATATGTCTGCGTTGAACACATGCTTTTCGCAGTGCTGCAGTTTGACGAGGGTATGGAAATTATTGAAAGCTGCGGAGGAAGTATTGAAAGTCTGAAAAAAGCGCTTGAAACCTTTTTCGGCGAACATATGGATCGGGTTGGCGAGGAAGGCGAATATGTGCTTCAGCAGACGCTGGCTTTTCAGCGAGTAATTCAAAGAGCGGTGAATCATGCCCGTTCGGCTGAAAAGTCGGAAGTGGAGATTGGTGATATTCTGGCGTCCATTTTTCAGGAGAAAGATTCCCATGCGGAATACTTTCTCAAAGCCGAAGGGATTAGCCGGCTGGACGTTTTAAATTTCATTTCCCACAGTTTGCCTGGCAGCCCGGTCAGGCGCAGGGATGTATCCACGTATACAGAGAAAAAAGAAGCCCAAAAATCTTCAGATCCCCTGGAGCTTTTTACGGTTGATCTGGTAAAAAAGGCGGCTGAAGGAAAAGTGGACCCGTTGATCGGCCGGGAGCATGAACTGGAGCGTACGATTCAGGTGCTATGCCGCCGCCGGAAAAACAATCCGGCGTTTGTTGGCGATCCGGGAGTAGGAAAAACCGCGATGGCCGAGGGCCTTGCGTTAAGGATTCATCAGGGGAAAGTGCCGGATATGCTGAAGGATGTCCGGCTTTATTCTCTTGATCTTGGGGGGCTCCTGGCGGGAACAAAATTCAGAGGTGATTTTGAGCAGCGGTTGAAGAGCCTTCTGACGGAATTAACGCAGCAGAAAAATGCCATATTGTTCATAGATGAAATTCATACCATCGTTGGAGCCGGTGCGACAAGCGGTGGAAGCCTGGATGCCTCAAATATTTTAAAACCGGCTTTAACATCCGGGGACATCCGCTGTATCGGATCTACTACCTATGAGGAATATCAGCAGTATGTTGAAAAAGACAGGGCTTTGGCCCGACGGTTTGAAAAAATTGAAATTCTGGAGCCTTCAGTCGAGGAAACCTTTCTGATTCTTAAAGGGCTGAAAGCCTGTTATGAAACCCATCACGGCATCGAGTATACGGATCGGGCGTTGAAAGCCGCGGCGGAGTTATCCGCCAAATATATAAATGACCGCTACCTTCCGGATAAGGCAATTGACGTGATCGATGAAGCCGGTGCGTTTATAAAACTTAACGGTACTTCCCGTAGAAAAAAAATCCATGTGCTGGATATCGAAAAAATCGTGGCCAAGATCTCCAGAATTCCGACGCGCAGTGTATCCGTTTCAGATAAGTATCAACTGGAAACCCTTGAAGATCGGTTGAAACAGGTGGTATTCGGTCAGGATGAAGCTATCAGCTCTCTGGTCCGTTCAATCAAGCGGTCCCGGGCAGGCCTTTCAACACCGGGTAAACCGGTGGGGTCGTTTTTGTTTACCGGCCCGACAGGTGTCGGAAAAACCGAGGTGGCCCGGCAACTGGCAAGCATGTTGGGGATTCATTTCCTGCGCTATGACATGAGCGAATATATGGAAAAACATGCGGTGTCGCGATTGATCGGAGCCCCTCCGGGATATATCGGTTTTGATCAGGAAGGACTGCTGACCGATGATATTCGCAAACATCCCTACAGCGTACTGCTTCTGGATGAAATTGAAAAGGCGCATCCTGATTTGTTCAGTATTCTGCTTCAGGTTCTGGATTATGCTACCCTGACAGACAATAATGGTAAAAAGGCTGATTTCAGGAATGTAATCGTCATGATGTCATCTAATGCCGGGGCAAGGGAGATGAACAGTCAAACCATCGGATTCGGTGATATTAAAAACGATATGGCGTCAAAAGGGAAGAAGGCGATTGAAAAAATTTTCAGTCCGGAATTCAGAAACCGGCTCGATGCCATTATTACCTTCAGGCCACTGACTGTCGAAATTATGGAACGGGTGGTGGATAAATTCATGGGGGAACTGAACCGCCAGCTAAGGGACAGGCATATCGTGATTGATCTGTCGGCCGGAGCAAGAACCTGGCTGGGGAAAGGTGGCTATGATCCGCGTTACGGAGCCAGACCTTTGTCCCGTTTAATGCAGACAGAAATTAAGGATAAGCTCTCTGATGAGATTTTGTTTGGCCGTCTGGAAAAAGGCGGCTCCATATTTGTCGATATCAAGGATCAGGTACTCACGTTCAGCTACAAATAGTCTGGCCGGGGCGGCTTTTAAATGCTGATTTGAAACAAATACATTGGACTTGTACGGGCAGCCGCGCTTACGTGAAATTTTGATAGTGTCCATTCATCAATTCGGCTTGCACCGGATGAACGCTATCCAACGCCAGTACCTTCAACGCAATGGCAGACGGTGTCCGCGGTGTGTTTCATATCGGGTTTATTTTCGAAAGTGACCTGTGGCATCCGTCCGTCAGGAGCCGTGCGCTCAGGTGTCCGGAATTTTCAGAAATTTATGACGATGTCGGTTTATCTTCTGTCAGATGATCTTGTATTCCCATCCCCCAGGTTAGCCTCAGAAAACGGTCTGCTGGCCGTTGGAGGGGATTTGACTCCGGAGCGCCTGCTGATGGCATATCGTTTCGGTATTTTTCCATGGTACAGCGATGGAGAGCCCATCCTCTGGTGGTCACCGGATCCGCGTCTGGTACTGTTTCCTGAGGAATTGAAGGTTTCAGGAAGTCTGAAAAAAATCATCAGACAAAATCGGTTTCATGTTACGATGGATAATGTGTTTGAGCAGGTGATGAGATCCTGTGCTCGAGTGCGGTTAATGAAGCATGAAGGAACCTGGATTACCGATGACATGATTGAGGCTTACGTCAAACTTCATGAGGCCGGCTTTGCTCATTCGGTTGAAACCTGGTATGAACAAAAGCTGGTGGGGGGATTGTACGGCGTGTCTCTCGGCAAATGTTTTTTCGGCGAATCCATGTTTTCCTGTATCAGCAATGCTTCCAAGGTCGCATTCGTAAAGCTGGCCGAGCATCTTCAAGCATTGTCCTTTGAGATGATCGATTGCCAGGTAACCACAGACCATCTGCTGAGGTTCGGAGCCAGGGAAATCCCGAGAGATCGTTTTCTGAATCAGCTTGAAATTTCTTTGAAAGCACCTTCCCGGAAAGGCAGATGGCATTTGAGCCAGTGATTGTCTTTTTTGAATTGCCTGCCGTCAGCATACCCTGAAATTATCGGAATCATTACCTGTCTCAGTTATACATCTCTTTTTATAACTGACCTCACCGAATCTCGGAGATCCTGGTTTTACGTATTTTTTGAATCAACACAAGGGTATCGTTTTCAGGGTTCATTGGGGTAAAGCCTTCCCTGATTCAGTCAGACAGCATCCAGAACAGGTTTCATGCAAGGCGAAAAAAATAAAATTTCTGTCGGCTTTGGTGCGTAAGCCGGATGCCATTGCGGTGTTGCTTTTCAGAAGTACGACGCGGGTTGCTACCCACCCGGTATCTCAATGGGTTATGAGCAGTTTCAACAGGAATATACATTCACTGTTTGCAGTTAGGAACTTGAGATGGTATTATACCCATTTTATATCAGGATTTTGGATTCAATTACACGGATGCCGCAGTGATTCAACCGGTTTATCGTATTTACCAATATACATACGGACATATTTACATACGGACATATCAATGCGTTTTTTAAAAGACGGCTCGTTTTAAAATCAGAGAAACGCAACGCACAGAAGGCTGTATGATGAAAAAATTTCTGGGTATAGAAAAAAAAGAGGGGGGAGGGGGGAAAAGACATGTTTGACTCATTCCCTGATGGCGCGCCTGGCAGGATTCGAACCTGCGGCCTACGGATTAGAAGTCCGTTGCTCTATCCAGCTGAGCTACAGGCGCAACAGATAAAGTTGTCGTATATCATATGATAAATAACATGTCCATATTATTTTGGGATAAAAAAATAATGTGGGCACGTTACCGGGTCACAAATAAATACAACCTCTAAAATAAAACACGATGTATAATTTTATATGGATAAAACGCAGAAAACAACTCAAAATCGGTCCGTAAAAAAAGATAGCGCCACCGTTTCATCAAAATCTTCGGCTGCGGGGAAAAATAATGAAACGGCTTCTTCAGAAAAATCGCTGGTAAAATTTGATCCGCTTCAGCGCTATCTGATGGAAATCAGCAGATATAACCTTTTGACCAGAGAAGAGGAAAAGGATTTGGGAACCCGGGTGCAGGAGCACAACGATCAGGATGCCGCCTATATTCTGATCACCTCTAATCTGAGGCTTGTCGTCAAGATTGCTTTGGAGTTTCAAAGAATCTGGATGCAGAATCTGCTGGACTTGATTCAGGAGGGCAACATCGGCCTGATGCAGGCGGTAAAAAAATTTGATCCGTGTAAAAACGTCAAATTTTCATATTATGCTTCATTCTGGATCAAAGCATATATACTCAAATTTATAATGGATAACTGGCGGTTGGTTAAGATAGGAACCACTCAGGGGCAGCGGAAGCTGTTTTTTAAGCTGCGCAAGGAAAAGCAGAAATTGATTGAACAGGGGTTTGATCCCAAGCCCAAACTTCTTTCAGAACGACTGGGGGTATCGGAACGGGAAATCGTGGATATGGATCAGCGTCTTGACGGTTGGGATCTTTCTCTGGATGCGCCTCTGAAAAACGATTCTGATACCGAACGTATTGAATTTATCAGTACCGACTCTGTATCCGCGGAAGCGCAGCTGGCAAAAAAGGAAATGGAAAATATTTTACATGAAAAAATCAGTGAATTCAAAAAGCAGTTAAAACCCAGGGAGCTTGAAATATTCCAGCAGAGAGTATTTTCGGATAATCCATTGACATTGCAGGAAATCGGTGATCGATATAACGTTTCAAGAGAGCGGGTCCGTCAGGTTGAAAAAAATATTACCAAAAAAATGAGAGATTATTTCAAGAAAGAACTGCCGGATTTTGAAGCGTACATCAATGAAGGCAGCTCAGATTAAATGACAAGCCTGCTGAACGTTCCGGCACCATACAGGCCATAATACAGGAAAGTTAAATGACGAATTTTATGAAAACGCTCATCATGTTGATGACCATGATGTTGATTTCGCTTCAAATCACCAGTTGCACGGCGAATAAATCTCAGTATTCACCGGTACGTAAGACGGCATTGCCCGCTTATGAATCGGACAGGCCATATTATGATTTTATCATGTCCCAATTACAACTCAAAACGCGTGATTTAGATAATGCCCTGATGTCCCTTAAAAAAGCTGTCGAAAAAGATCCTGAATCCGTCGTTCTGAAACGGGAGCTGGCATTGGTATATATTGAGCAGAAAGATTCCGCCAATGCAATGAAGATGATCGATCAGATCCTCAGCCGCCATCCGGAAGATATTGACACGCTGATATTATCCGGAAACCTCCGGCAAAGTCTTGGAGACGTGGAAACGGCCGAAAAAAATTATGAAAAAATTTTATCCCTGGATCCGAAACAGAATGATATCTATCTGCTTCTCGGGGATATCTATCTGGAATCAGACCGTCCGGATCAGGCCTTTACCCTGTACAGTCAGCTGATCGGGCAGTTTCCACAATCCTATGTCGGCCATTATTATCTGGGAAGGATATATGCAGAGAAGGGGCAGATTGAAAAAGCCGAACAGGAATATAAAAAAACACTGCAGCTGGCCCCGGATCTCCAGGAACCTCATTTTGACCTGATCCGGTTGTACGAGAAAATCGGAAAGGAAGACAGTGTTATCCGGCAATATCAGGAACTGCTGATCAAAGATCCGGAGAATATTCAAGCGCTTATGGCGCTTGGGTATATTTATTTTAAAGACGGCCGGCTTCAGGACTCCGATAAGTATCTGCTTCAATTGGGGCAGAAGAGCCTGACGGATAAAGTCGTGATTCAGACCGTTATTCAAAACTATCTGGATCAGAATAAGAATTCAGAGGCGGTCATTATTCTGGAGGGAATGCTGAAGGGGGCTCCGAACAGCTCGGAAATCCATTATCTGAAGGGCATTGCGCATGAACGTCTCAAGGATTTTGATCGGGCGGTTGACCATTTGACAAAGGTCAGTCCGGATTCGATGTTTTATACGAATGCGGTCATTCAGACGGCATTTTTGTATCAGGATCAAGGTCAGCTGACGGAGGCCATCGCCTTTTTAAAAGGCGTTATTGAACAGCACCCGGAAATGCCTGAAGTCGGTATCTATTTAGGTTCATTGTATGAGGAAGCCGGGGCGTTTTCAGAAGCACGTGAAGTCTATCAACAGGCGCTGGTCTTAACTCCGGACAATGCGGAACTTCATTTCCGATCGGGTGTGGTCTATGACCGGCTTGGGGATAAAGAATCGTCCATCAGGGAAATGAGGCGCGTGATCCAGCTTGATCCTGAGCATCCCAATGCATTGAATTATCTGGGATATACCTTTGCCGAAATGGGCACAAATCTTGACGAGGCCGAACGTCTCATCCGGGAAGCGCTGAAATATAAACCCGATGACGGCTATATTCTTGACAGTCTGGGGTGGGTTTATTTCAAAAAAGGTCTGTTCAAAGAGGCATTGCAACATCTGGAAAAAGCGGTAAGCCTGGTACCCGAGGATCCCACGATTCTCGAACATCTGGGAGATGTGTACCGGGAATTTGGTAATAAGAAAAAAGCGCTGGATTTTTATCGGCGGTCCATGGAAAAAGCCAAAACGGATGCCTCGGGTATCAACAGCAAGATCCGCAGCTTAACCGGGGAGGACTTATAGCAAATATGAAATGTGTTCGATCAATAGTCGCGTGCGCCGGACTGATCATTTTGTCGGCATGCGGCAGCTTGATGCAAGGAACACCGGTCCGTATGCCTGCTCCCGGGGCATTGCCATCGGATCAAGCCATGTCTGTTTTATTCAATCTGCAACAGAAAAATATCGATTTAAAGACCTTTAAAGGTATCGGCAAGGTCAGATTAATCAACCGCCGTGGATCAGAATCTGCGCGAATGGCATGGGCCGCGTCAGTGGAAGAAAAAATTCGCATGGACGTGCTGTCAGTGACCGGGCAGCCGATGTTCACTGTGTCCAGTGACGGTAAGTGGTTTTATATGCTCTCTTATGCACAGCATCGGTTTCTGAAAAAAGAAACGACCCGGTCAAGCCTGAAACAACTGATAGACATCCCTGTCGAGACCCCGGATATTATTGCGTTGATCGGGGGGCGGATTCCGGTCTGCGAGCATCAGACAGCCTTCCTGTTTTACGATACGGATCGAACCGGCTATGTTCTTGAACTCGTCAGGCGCCGGGGGCAGATTGTGGAAAAAATATATCTGGATGACAGCCGCAGATCCGTAGAGAAAATTGAACGGTTTGATTCATCCGGGGATCTCGTATATCGTGCCGAGTTTCGCAATATCAGCCAAATGGACGGGTTCCTGGTTCCTGTCTGGTTGATGCTGCATGGCAAGGATGGCAGTTCCCTGGAATTGAAAGTTGAAAAATACTGGACGAATATCTTCATTTCTCCATCGGTGTTTGTATTGACACCCCCGGAAAATAGGGGGTAGAAGGTAGTGAAGATAGAATGGATAATGGCGGAAACCTGTGCTTTGCGGTGAAAAAATCTCTGGGGAAGCTTTCAAAGTGGCTCCGGATATTGGGGTTTGATACGGTTTATGAGCAGGATGTTTTACCGGAACAGTTTGCATTGTTGATGAAACAGGGGCGAATCTGTCTGACACGATCCGCCCGGGTTCAACGCATTGACCCATCTCAAACGATCATTTTCATCCGGGCAGACAAACCCCTTGAGCAGCTCCGGCAGGTCGTTCGGGCGCTTGATCTTACTTCGGAAGATATCAAACCCTTTGCCCGATGTAGTCGCTGCAACGTGCCGGTTGAATCCGTCGACAAACAGTTCGTGTTTGGCCGGGTGCCGGATTATATTTGGGAAACTCAGCACCGCTTTGGTATCTGCAGCTGTTGTCAGCGAATATACTGGCCCGGGAGTCATACAATTCGAAGTAAGGAGATTTTTCGGGAGCTTTTTGGACTTTAAAGAAGCGTTTTGCAAGGAGATTGTGGAATTATGTCAAAAGAGAGTCATTGTAATTCGTCGTGTGGGAGCAGCACCTGCGCATCACAAACCGAAGCACAACATAAAAAAGCGCTTGAAGGCAAACAGATTGAACAGTCACTTTCAAGGATTAAATATAAACTGCTGGTGATGAGCGGCAAGGGCGGGGTCGGTAAAAGCAGCATTTCGGCAAATTTAGCTGTTGCTTTTGCCCGGAAGGGGCTCAGGGTCGGTCTCATGGATGTGGATCTTCACGGCCCGAGTATCGGCACCATCATGGGGGCAGGCAGGAAGATCACCTCTTCCGGCGGCAGCCGCATCATACCTGAAATCTGCGATGACCATCTTAAAGTGGTATCCATCGACTATCTGCTTGAAAATAAGGATCAGCCCCTGATTTGGAGGGGGCCTGTAAAAATGGGTGTTATTCGGCAGTTCATTGCCGATGTCCAATGGGGGGATCTGGATATCCTTGTTATCGATTCGCCTCCGGGAACCGGAGATGAACCCCTTACGGTCGCTCAGGCGGTGAAGGACGCCAAAGCGATCATCGTGACGACACCGCAGCAGGTTGCCCTGGCCGATGTGAGAAAATCCATTAATTTCTGCAGAAAAATTGATCTTGATATGCTCGGAATCATAGAAAATATGGGACCGTTTTTCTGCCCGTGCTGTGGAAAATCTGTGGACGTATTCAAGAGCGGGGGGGGCGAGACCATCGCAAAGCAAATGGGGATCGCTTTTCTGGGAACGCTTCCCTTTGATCCCGAATTGACCAAAGCCTGTGACAGCGGCAGGCCGATGAAAGCCGGGAAAAAAGGCAGCGGGTTTTCCGCGGCATTGGATGCCTGTCTGTCCAGGTTATATGACCAGCTTCCAATGGGGGATTGATTCTGACAGCCTATGAATGATTATGGCAACAGGTCGTCTATCTCGCTGAATCATCTGACAGCGGTGTTGAATCAACGCGAGGGGAAAATGCTGTCCCTTCAGGGCACACTGAGCACGGAAGCGGTTCGGCGGACGTATGAAGCCGGTTTCGAGACCGATTATCGACAATCGTTTTCTCTGGATGTGGATCGGATACTGCATTCGCTTGCCTATATTCGCTATATCGATAAAACCCAGGTGTTTTATCTGATAAAAAATGATCACCTCACGCACCGGGTGCTTCATGTGCAGCTGGTGTCTAAAATTGCCCGGACCATTGGAAGATATCTCCGGCTGAATGAAGATCTTGTCGAGGCAATTGCATTAGGACATGATATCGGGCATGCCCCTTTCGGCCATGACGGGGAACGAATCCTGTCGAAGCTGTGTCAGTCTCACGGGATCGGATTTTTCCATCACAATGTGCAGAGCGTTCAGTTTCTCGACAAAGTGGAGCGTAAAGGTAAGGGCTGGAATCTGTGTCTTCAGACGATAGACGGTATCTTATGCCATGATGGTGAGATTCATAATCAGGCGCTTGCACCCGTAAGGGGAAAGCGGTTTGAAACCCTTGACGCTGATATCGTCCGAAAGAAAAATGAATCGGATATCGACCTGATTCCCATGACACTGGAGGGGTGTGTCGTCCGAATGGCCGATACGATCAGCTATATCGGACGGGATATTGAAGATGCCATACGCCTGGGTGTGATCCGCCGGACCGATATGCCGGAAGAAGTCGTCAAGGTTCTCGGCAACACGAATGGAACCATCGTGTATAATCTGGTGACCGATGTGATTCGCCACAGTTATGATAAGGATTATATCACCTTCAGTGGTGAGATATCCGAAGCGCTGAAACGACTGAAGGCTTTTAATCTGGAGCGGATATATCTGTATCCCGGGATGAAGAAACATCTCAAGGTTATTAAAACCCTTTTCGAAAGCCTTTTTGAAACGTGTTTGACGGATATTGTCAATGGCAACCGGTCTTCGGTCATTTTTTCCCACTATCTGGAAAATATGGCCGAAGACTATATCCAACAGCACCGGAAGGAAGAAATCGTCCGGGATTTCATATCCGGAATGACCGACCGGTATTTTCTAAGCCAATGCCCGGCGCATTTGACGGCAAAACTGTCAGGGGCGTGAGCGGTTGCCTGTGGAATTTTCTCATCAGCGGCGGCAACTTTACCGATAATCCGTTACCGTGTGACCGGGGCGCCACATGTCAGGCGCGTTGCATTATGTATCAACCAAGGATTTATAGAAATATTATCCAAAGCGACAGCAGGGTTTGCTTTAAAGTGCTCGTCAAGGAAACAGACCTGCAGGTCCAGGCGGAAAGCCATCTGGAAGAGACGGCAAAAAAGCTCGTGCTGAAATACAGGGGGCACATTGAAGCCTATATCCGGTTGCATCCGGGTTTTGCAACGAGTCTTTCTCCGTGGGTCATTCAGGGGCCGGCGCCGGAAATTGTCCGGGATATGGCTGAAGCCGGCCAAAATGCCGGTGTCGGTCCGATGGCATCAGTTGCCGGAGTTATTTCGCAATATGTCGGAACTGAGCTGCTCGCGTATTCACGGGAAGTGGTCGTTGAAAATGGGGGCGATGTGTTTATGAAAACCCGATTGCCTGCTGTAACCGGAATATATGCGGGCCGCTCTTCCTTTAACCTGCGATTGGGTATACGGGTCCGGTCCGATCTCGGTCCGGTCTCCGTGTGTACATCTTCGGGAACGGTTGGCCACTCCTTGAGCCTGGGAAATGCCGATGCTGTCTGCGTTGTGGCCGGAAAATGTCATTTTGCGGATGCCGCTGCCACGGCAATCGGAAATCATGTAAGATCCGGACAGGATATCCATCACGCCATCGAATTCGGCAAACGGCTTTCTCATATTCAGGGCATCGTCATCATAAAAGACGATCAAATCGGGATGTGGGGCGATATCGAACTTGTCCCGACATCCGGAAAAAATGGTTGAGTTTTCGATGATTAAAGTGTAAGTAATTCAATCCATAGATTTTTTGGACTTATCCTGTAGATGTTGATATTGTTGCAAAACGGGGAATGATCATGAAGAGCATGTGGGCTCCATGGCGGATTGAGTATATACTAGGTGAAAAACAATCCAAATGCATATTTTGCAGTGCATGGTCGGATCCCGGCGAATTGACTCTTTTCAGGGGAAAGACCACCCTGGTGGTTATGAATAAATTTCCCTATACTAATGGGCATCTGCTGGTTGCACCCGTCAGACATGTTTCAGGACTGGATCAGCTCAACACCCTGGAGATGACGAATTTGATGCAGACCATCGATAAGTCCATTGGAATACTGAAGAACGTCATGAGCCCTGAAGGATTCAATGTGGGATTAAATATGGGCAAGGCTGCGGGCGCTGGTGTGGAAGATCATCTTCATTTCCACATTGTTCCGAGATGGTTTGGCGACACGAATGCATTGGCCGTTCTTGCGGATGTACGAGTCATACCGGAGCATTTAACGGTGACCTGCATGAATTTAAAACCATATTTTGATAACCTGGATTTAACGGTTTAAACTAGAGGAGACAACAATGAAAAAAATCAAAATTGCTCTCGGGATAATTGTCGTAGCATTTGTTGCGTTGTTTATTTATCAGAATTTCAGCTTTTTTATGCAAAAACAAGGATTTGACTTAAATCTATATTTTGATAAGTATCAAACCCCCCCGTGTCCGATCGGAATTCTTTTTCTTGGCTGCTTGATAATTGGCTTTCTGGTGTCATTTTTCATGAATCTGATGTATCGGTTTAAAACCAGAAAAAATATAAAAAATCTGAATTCCGTTGTCGATTCCCATGTGGAGGTGATCTCCGAACTTAAAAACGAATTGAAGGCCTCAAAAGGGCAAACCGTTATTCACCAGCCCGAGGTGGTTGAAACAACGGTAAGCTGATGCGGTTTAAATTGTAACGTCTTGTTTGACTTTTTATCTGTCTTCTGCGTTGTATCAAAGCGTACATGCAACAATAAGTATGCGCGATTTGATACGTTTTGAAGACGAGCAAGGTAAATGAGCTTTCGAGACTCTGAAATCCCGTGTATGTGCACTTGATTTTTGCCGAGTCCAGCTGACGCTGGTATTTGTTTCCGGTTTTGTGTATTATTGCAAATTTGATAAAAGGGGCTATATCAAGTAGCCCTTTTTTTAACTGTGAGATCCGGTGTAAAGGGTGAGTGAGCCGCAGATAAAGGCTGATACGCATCTTTGACTGAAACAGGTCAGTCCGGTTCCAAATTTTTTAAATTCATTAATGTTTTGGGTCTATGAGTCCTTCTAAAGTTACCCCCATGATAAAACAGTATCTGTCCATTAAAGAACAGCATGCCGATGCATTGCTGTTTTACCGGATGGGGGATTTTTATGAAATGTTTTTCGAGGATGCCCATGTAGCCTCCCGAGCGCTGGAAATCACGTTGACTTCCAGAAATAAACATGACCAGAAATCTGTTCCGATGTGTGGGGTTCCGGTCCGGGCAGCCAAAGGATATATCGCGCGACTGGTTGAGCAGGGATTCCGGGTGGCCATATGCGAGCAGACAGAAGATCCGGCAACTGCCACAGGGCTGGTGCAGCGTGAAGTCGTCAGGGTTATAACTCCGGGCATGATTCTGGAAAATGAGTTGCTGGATGAAAAAACGAATAATTATATTCTGGCCGTCGCTCTGGAAAATCAGGTAATCGGGTTATCCTGCCTTGACATATCCACCGGAACGTTCCGGGTGACCGAAACTACCGAACTGCAGACGGTCGTGGATGAAGCGCTTCGCATCTGTCCCAGCGAGATCCTTTTGCCCGAATCATTTCAACATGCCTCTCAGGTGGCTCCACTTCTGCATTCACTGATGGATATCCCCGTCAATTTCCTGGACGCCAACGTATTTGATTTCAATTCCGGCCGGCAACGATTGATCGAGCTGTTCAATACCCTTTCACTCGAGGGCTTTGGCTGCGAACACTTAAAGGCGGGCGTCAGGGCTGCCGGAGCGCTGTTGTATTACGTTCTGGAAACCCAACGGCAGAAAATAGAGCATTTCAGCAGGATTGAGACGTACTCGTTGTCCAATTACCTGCTGATCGATGAGCTGAGTTGCCAGAATCTTGAACTTCTGAAAAATATCCGGACCGGCGGAAGGCAGGGGACACTGATCAACGTCATTGACCGGACCTTGACTGCCATGGGCGGCAGGCTGCTGAAAACATGGGTCCGATACCCGCTCATGGATCCGGAAAAAATCAGAGTCCGGCAGGATGCCATTGGAGAGGCAAAAAACAGCGTAGAGATCCGACATGGCCTTCGGGAAGATCTGAAATCCGTTTATGACCTTGAACGCCTCGGCAGCAGGATCGCCATGAGTCAATGCAACGCCAGAGACCTTGTCGCGTTGAAACATTCCCTTGAAATGCTGCCCGGTATTTTTTCTTCTCTGGAGGCGTTTGACTCGAGCAGTTATAAATGTGATGAAACCATCGACAGCCTTGATGAACTCAGAGCGCTGATTGACCGGTCAATCCGTGAGGAGGCCCCGCCGGTCCTGACCGAAGGCGGCATCATCAAACAGGGGTATAACGAAGCACTGGATACGTTAATCCGAATCAGCCGGGACGGAAAAGGGTGGCTGGCAAAACTGGAGGCCGACGAAAAACAGGCGACGGGAATCAATTCACTTAAAGTCCGGTATAATAAGGTGTTCGGATATTATCTGGAAGTTCCGAAGGCTCATTCCGCATCCGTCCCGGCCCATTATATCCGGAAGCAGACCCTGGTCAACGCTGAACGCTATATCACCGATACCCTTAAAGACTATGAACAGAAAGTGCTCGGTGCGGAAGAAAGACGCATCGCGCTGGAGCATCGTCTGTTTGATGAGGTCAGAAGAAAAGTTGTTGAGCAAAACAGAAAAATCCAGAATGTTGCCCGCTTTATCGCCCGGCTCGACTGTCTGTTGAATCTGGCTGAGATTGCAGATGAAAATGACTATTGCCGGCCGCAAATCAATACGGATGGGGTGATTTCCATTGAGGATGGCCGTCATCCCGTGATCGAGAAAATGATTGCCGCTGAACGCTTTGTTCCCAATTCCATCCGGATCGATAACAGCGAAAATCAGATTCTGATTATTACCGGGCCGAATATGGCGGGTAAATCTACGGTATTGCGTCAGGTGGCGCTTCTGGTTCTGATGGCTCAAATGGGGTCGTATGTTCCTGCCCGCAGCGCGTCCGTGGCGATTACCGACCGGATTTTTACCCGTGTCGGCGCTCTGGATAATCTGTCTCAGGGGCAGAGCACCTTCATGGTGGAGATGCAGGAGACCGCCAATATCCTGAATAATGCGACAGACAAAAGTCTGGTCATCATGGACGAGATCGGACGTGGCACCAGTACATACGATGGGCTGAGCATTGCGTGGGCCGTGGTCGAGTATCTTCATGACCTGAACGGAACCGGCGTAAAAACGCTGTTTGCCACCCATTATCATGAATTGACGACTCTGGAACAGCTCAAACCCCGGGTTGTTAATTATAATATCGCTGTCAAAGAGCGAAATGATGACATCATTTTTTTGAGAAAACTGGTGAAAGGTGGTACAACCCGAAGTTATGGCATACAGGTCGCACTGCTTGCCGGTATTCCGGCAGAAGTTGTATCTTGTGCCAAGGCCGTTTTGGCGTCGATCGAAGCCGAAAAACAGGATTTTTCAGGAAACGTGCTTTCAGAAGAGAAAAAAAGGACGCCCGGGAAAAAGCAGGTTCAGCTTGATTTGTTTCAGAAGCCTGAATATATGGTTATTGAATCCATTCAGAAACTGGATGTGCTGAATATCACACCGCTTGAGGCATTGAATTTTTTGAATGAATTAAAGAAAAAATTAAAACATATATCCGTGTAGATATGCTGGGGGCAATTCGATTGAAATCTTATTCGAAAGCCGCATGCGTCGCTTCAGGAATGGTGGCTCTGTGGTGTCTGACAGTCCTGTGGCTGCCGGAGGCTGAAGCCGCTGCTTCCGCAAAAGAAAAGTATTTTATTGCTGAACGGGCATATAAACATCTCATCAATCAGCCTTCAAAGCAAAAATATCGGGATAACTGGCTCTCCTGTATTAAAAAATACCAGGCGGTTTTTCGGCACGATCCTTCAGGTCCCTGGGCAGCGGCAGGATTGTATATGTCCGGGAATCTGTATCAGGAGCTTTACAAACGCTCCTTTAAAGCCGCCGATCAATCAGAAGCCATCGATATTTATCAAAGAATTATAAAACGCTTCCCCAAAAGCGGATATAGTAAAAAAGCAGCCCGAGAAATGCACAAAATAGGCGATGTAAAGTCAAAAAAGACTTCTCGTGGCAAACCGTCCGACGGTTCAAATCATCAGGGGCAGACAGCCGGTAATAAAGCCGGCAGAACCGCTTCTTCACCAGTCTCATCAAAAGCGTCCGATCAGAAACCGTCACAAAGCACTCCCGTCGATAGTTCCACATCCACATTGACCGGGCTTCGCTTCTGGTCAAATCCGAACTATACCCGAATCGTCATCGATGCGGATAATGAACCCGCTTATTCCCATCATCTGTTGAAAAAAGATCCCTCTTTGAACAAGCCCCAGCGGTTGTATGTGGATATGAGCAGAAGCCGTCTGGGAAAGGGGATCGATAAAGTGATCCCCATCAATGATGATCTCCTCAGGGATGCCCGCGCCGGGCAGTTTACATCCGATTCCGTTCGTGTCGTGGTGGATATCAAGTCGTTTGAAACCTATAAGATTTTTTCTCTGAAAAATCCGTTCAGGATCGTTATCGACGTGTGGGGAAAATCGGATAAATCTTCGTATCATGCCGAGGCATCGAAGGCCGTTCCAGCCGTTTCTTCTAAAATTCTGCCGGGTGCTTTAGCAAAACAGCTCGCTCTGGGGGTGCACCGGATTGTCATCGATCCCGGCCATGGGGGCCGGGATTTCGGTGCCCCGGGATTTATGAAAGGCATTCACGAGAAGCACATCACGCTGGCGATTGCAAAAAAACTGGCGGAAAAGATTCGGAATCAGCTCCATTGCGAAGTGGTGCTTACCCGAAGTGACGACCGGTACCTTACCCTTGAGGAGCGGACGGCAATTGCCAATACCAGGGACGGAGACCTGTTTATTTCCATTCATACCAATGCATCGACGAATCGAATGGCTTACGGGATTGAAACCTATTTTTTAAATCTGGCAACGGATGATGATGCCATACGGGTTGCCGCAAGAGAAAATGCGACATCGACCAAGAACATCAGTGACCTTCAGTCCATCCTGAATGATTTGATGAAGCATGCCAAAATAAATGAATCCAGCCGGCTGGCCGTTTATACGCAACAGTCGCTTTGCAGCCAGCTGAAGAAAAAATACGGTAATATAAAAAGCAAAGGGGTCAAGCAGGCCCCGTTTTATGTGCTTCTGGGCGCCCAGATGCCGTCCATTCTGGTGGAGACATCGTTTGTCAGCAACTCAAGAGAGTGCAAACGGCTTGTCAATTCGAGCTATCAGGACCAGATATGCGATGGTATCTTAACCGGAATCCGTCAGTACATCATGGAAACCAATCCCACCGCCTTCAGTACAAAAAAAGGCGGAATCGGGGCCAATGGGTAGCCTGGAATAGTAATCTCCCCATGAGCATCACATCGTTTTGTTTAAAAAAATACGCTTTCCGGGCGGGGACAGCCTTTACGATGAAATGGTTATGAAATCATCCACCCCATCGATCAATCCGTATATTGCCCTGATCAGCGGGGTGATGGCCGTGTCCACCGGGGCGATATTTGCCAGGATAGCCGATGCCCCGGCGCTGGTCATTGCGGCTTACCGGGTGGGTCTGGCGACGCTTGTTCTGGCGCCGCTGGCGTGGTGGAAGGCAAGAGACGAGCTGCTGAGTCTCTCGGCCCGGGATCTGAAACTGATCATGCTGGCCGGCTTTTTTCTGGCGCTGCATTTTGCCACCTGGATATCGTCTCTTGACTATACCTCGGTTGCCAACAGTGTGGTTCTCGTCAATACCAATCCCCTGTGGGTGGCCCTGTTTACCCCTTTTGTGACCGGAGAACGAATCAGATCCTTCACCTGGATCAGTATAGTCGTCAGTGTGGCCGGAGCGGGGATTATCGGGGCGGGGGATTTTGCCTCCGGCGGGAAAGCCCTGCTGGGGGATGTGCTGGCGCTGTGCGGCAGCATCTGCGCGGGTCTGTATCTGCTTCTGGGCCGGCACCTCAGGGCCAGGCTCTCTCTTCCGGCTTATGTGATCGTCTGTTACGGAAGTGCGGCGGCGATACTGTGGGCCTTGGTATTGCTGCTTGGCCTGCAGATTACCGGATTTTCCTCGACGACGGTGTCCGCATTCTGGGCCATGGCGCTGATTACCCAGATTATCGGACACAGCAGTTATAACTGGGCTCTCAAGTGGTTCAGCGCCGGTATGATCGCTGTCAGTCTGCTCGGCGAACCTGTGGGCAGCACCATTCTGGCCTATTTTATTTTCCATGAAGAATTGACATGGTCAAAGCTGCTCGGTGGCATCCTGATCCTGGCGGCCATATACCTGGCGGCTGCCGGAGAAAGGCGTGAAACGGGCCATGAATTCAGACATACGCCGGAAACATAAAACGCGGTTGCGCGAAATCATAAAAAAGGGGCGTCCTGCAGGGTGCTAATTTATTACTTGACAAGCCGGTTTATATTTAATATTTCGAGAACAGAATATAAATCAGGGTGAGAACGAAGAACATAAAATTTGCTCAGGCACTAAACACATTGTTTCAGATGGGTTGAACGGTAAAGGATTTTATTCCATGCAGTTTCGGTTTTTTTACTTTTGCTTTTTCTTTTTTTTCGGGGGCTTCTTTTTTAGGAAGTTTACCCATGGTAAAGCAATGTAGAAAAAACGGAAATTATAAAGCAGACAAAACCATGGGTAAACGGAAACGTTGAAACCTGTGGTTTTTCTTTTTTCAGGCCGCAGGTTTTATCACCTGCGGCCTTTTTTTTCAGATGAATTTCGACCCGGCACATCGAATCCCGTTTCGGCGCTATCCCCTGTGCATGGATGAGAGAATTTTACATTAAAGGCGGATCTGTCATGTTTTATTTTGCCCGGAAACGTGAGATTATAAAAAAAAGGAGACAGAGATGATTTATGATATTGAATTTGAAACCATGCCCAGAGACGCCTTGGAGGCCATCCAGTTAAGGCGCCTGCAGACCACGATTGAACGGGTGTACGCTACCGTTCCGTTTTACCGGAATCAGATGAAGCGGGCCGGTGTAAGGCCGCAGGACATCCGGTCACTTCAGGATCTGAAAAGGATTCCGTTTACTACCAAACAGGACCTTCGTGACAATTATCCATTCGGGATGTTTGCCGTTCCCATGGATACGGTGGTCCGGATTCACGCCTCTTCGGGCACTACGGGGCAACCCACGGTCGTGGGCTATACGGCACGGGATATCTGCACCTGGTCACAGCTGATGGCGCGCGCCCTGTCGGCCGGAGGAGCCACCCGGGGCGACATTATCCATAATGCCTATGGCTACGGGCTGTTTACGGGCGGATTGGGCGTTCATTATGGCGCGGAAAAGCTCGGGGCTTCGGTAATACCCGTTTCAGGTGGAAATACCAAACGACAGGTCATGATCATGAAAGATTTTGGTCCAACCATGCTGACCTGTACGCCCTCATATGCGCTTCATCTGGCTGAAGTCGCAGAGGAGATGGGGGTTTCCTTCAGGGATTTAAAATTCAGGTACGGTATTTTCGGTGCCGAACCCTGGTCGGAAACCATACGCCGCCAGATCGAACAAAAGCTCAATATCTGCGCGACGGATATTTACGGACTGAGTGAAGTGATGGGGCCCGGAGTTGCCAATGAGTGCTATGAGGCCAAAAATGGTCTGCATATTTTTGAAGATCATTTCATACCTGAAATCATCAATCCGGAAACCGGTGAAACGCTTCCCTATGGAGAAACCGGGGAGCTGGTGTTCACCTCCCTGACAAAGGAAGCGTTTCCGGTGATCCGGTACCGGACCCGTGATATTACGTCCCTGAATCCGGAACCGTGTATCTGCGGCCGGACGCTGGTACGAATGAGCCGGGTTACTGGCCGAACCGATGATATGCTTATTATCCGAGGGGTTAACGTGTTTCCGTCACAGATCGAAAGCGTTCTGCTGCAGATCAGCGAGATCGAACCTCATTACCAACTGGTGGTGGACAGAGAAGATAACCTTGACACCTTGACGGTTTTAGTGGAAATTGGAGAAAAGCTTTTCTCGGATAAAGTCAAACAGCTTCAGAATCTGGAGAAAAAAATTTCATATAATATAAAAGAGTTTCTTGGCGTGACGGCCAAAGTGAAGCTTGTGGAACCCAAGACCATTGTCAGAAGCGAGGGAAAAGCGGTTCGGGTTATTGATAATCGGAAAATCTAACTGTCCGGGGCGTAAACGGTTAAAAGGAGGGTCCAATATGCGAGTTCAACAGATTTCCATTTTTCTTGAAAACAAGTCTGGACGATTGGCTGATGTTACGTCCATATTAACCGAGGCGGGGATAAATATAAGGGCACTGTCTCTTGCGGATACCTCGGATTTCGGCGTGCTTCGAATGATTGTCGATGACACCAAAAAGGCCGAGACGTTTCTTAAAAACCGGGGCTTTACGGTGGGAAAAACCGATGTGGTTGCCGTAGAGGTCGAGGACAAGCCCGGCGGGTTGCATAAAATTATGGAAACGTTTCAGCAGACGGAAATTAATATTGAATATATGTATGCATTTGTTCAGCAAAGCGGAAATAATGCGGTGATAATATTCAGATTTGACAATATTGATGAGGCAATTCATATCCTTACGGAAAACGGGATTCGTGTGATTGACGGAAAAAGCCTCTATTCATTATGAAAACCCCCGGCGTTGGGGCCTTATCTTTGTGAAAGCCGAAAGGCGGCAGATAAACAGCTGCCTTTTGGCTTTTTTATCGAAAAGGACGGTCAGCGTTGTATTTGTATGATATTACGCATTAATTATTAATGCGTATAAGCATAAAAGGAGTTTGACACGAATCGTCAGCTTAGGTTATATTGCGTAACTTGTTTACTTTGAAGAAAAAAAGTTTACCACTGTTGATCAACGCGTAAAATACCCGGATCGGGTATGCTGCGAAGCTGTCACTCATCACCCGGGAGGGATTCTGTGGCACAGTCTAAGCACATGGTACAATTGATATGGGGTGTTGCTCTGGTATTGGCAGGTGTCGGGGTTCTTTACCGGATTCCGCAAGTCATGCCCAGAATTGAGTCGCTTTATCAGCTTTCCTCTGGAACTGCAATAGTATTTATTCGATTTTGTTTTTACTTCCTTGCAGCCCTTTTGGTAGGTGGGGGATCAAAAAAGATTTATGATATTTACCGAAAACTGAATACCTAAATCGTCCGTACATTTTTTATGCAATAGAACAAAATGCGTGCCGCATGATGGGTTTATTAAAAAAAAATCAGATACCGGATTCCGCGTCAGTCGATGAAAATGTCGTCCAGGCCCTTCGGACAGAAGTCGAATACAGGGCAAAACTACAGGAAATCGGCAATAAAATTTATGCGACGTCTAATCTGGATGAGATCTTTATTGGCCTCAAAGATCAGATTTCCCTTCTTTTTGAAGCGGAACGGTTAACCATTTATGTCATCGACGGTATCAAACGCCAGCTGGTTTCCCGCTATAAATCCGGTGATGATATCAATGAAATCCGAATTCCCGTATCCCCGGCCAGTATCGCCGGATATGCCGCATTAAAGCATAAACTGCTGAATATTAAAAATACCTATGATGACAGTGAACTGGCCGCTATTGATCCGAATCTGAAATTTGATAAAAGCTGGGACCAGAAATCCGGTTTTACCACCCGCCAGGTGTTAGCCTGTCCGATTATATTCCAAAAATACATGCTGGGGGTTATTCAGCTGATTAACCGAAGACAGCATGATTCATTTAATGGCAGAGATGAAACCGCTGTCTTGGAACTGACCAAGATTCTTGGAATCTCGCTGTATAAGCAGAGGAAAATAGCCCGATCGCGTACCAACAAGTTCGAATATCTGCTTGAAAATAATATTTTGGCTCAAAAAGAGCTTGATCGGGCCATCATCGATGCCAGGGGCAAGAAAGAGCCTGTTGAATATACCCTGATGAGGGAATATAAAATTCCGAAGAGTGAAATCGGAAAATCTCTCAGTAAATACTATAAGGTGCCGTTTGTAGAGTATAACCAGAACCTGCCGATTCCGAGCGATATTCTTGTGGGGCTCAAGGTCCCGTTTATGAAGGCAAATTTTTGGATCCCGCTTCGGATGGAAGACGGTAAGGTCGTGATCGCGATTGACAATGCCTACGATCTTCAAAAGATCGATGAAATCAAACCGCTTTTTCCCGGTCGGGATCTGATTTTTCATGTGGCGCTGAAACAGGATATTCTGGAGTACATCACACGGTTTACACAGGATGATAAAGAGCTGGCCGCCATAGATGATATCCTTTCCCAGCTGCAGGAAGAGGCTTTGGAAATAGAAGAGGCTGAAACCGGTGTTTCCGAGGAGGACAGCGCCGTGGTCCAGCTGGTGAATAAAATTATTCTCGATGCCTATAGCAGAAACGCATCGGATATTCATATCGAGCCCTATGCCGGCAAGGAAAATGTCCAGGTACGGATCCGGGTTGATGGCCAGTGCCAGTTGTACCAGTCCATTCCCTATAATTATCGAAATGCCATTGTGTCTCGAATCAAGATTATGTCGGATCTGGATATTGCCGAAAGACGGAAGCCCCAGGACGGTAAAATCAAGTTCAAGAAATATGGCGGAAAAGATATCGAGCTTCGGGTGGCTACCGTACCGACGCAAGGCGGGCTCGAAGATGTGGTGATGCGTATTCTGGCGGCCGGTGAGCCAATACCGCTCAGTAAGATGGGCTTTATCCAGAAAAATTACGATAATTTTATCAAAGCGATCAGCAGCCCTTATGGAATCGTATTTGTCTGCGGGCCAACCGGTTCCGGGAAAACCACCACGCTTCATTCCGCACTGGCTTATATCAACAAGGTCGAAACCAAAATCTGGACCGCCGAAGATCCGGTTGAAATTACCCAGAAAGGATTGCGTCAGGTTCAGGTCAAACCCAGAATCGGGTTTGATTTTGCAGCGGCGATGCGGGCATTTCTCAGGGCCGATCCCGATGTCATTATGGTAGGAGAGATGCGGGACCGGGAAACCACTCAGATCGGGATTGAAGCGTCATTGACCGGACATCTGGTGTTTTCCACACTGCATACCAACAGTGCGCCTGAAAGCATTACCCGGCTGCTGGATATGGGGATGGATCCGTTTAATTTTGCCGATGCGGTGTTATGTATTCTGGCTCAGCGGTTGATCCGGACGCTTTGCAAACAATGCAGGGAACCGTATCACCCGGCAAGAGAAGAATACGATGAACTGGTTCGAGAGTATGGTGCAGAGGATTTTAAACGCAATCTTGATATCCCGTATTCCGACAAGTTGACATTGTACAGGCCAAAGGGTTGTGAAGTCTGTAACGGCAGCGGATATAAGGGGAGAATGGGGATTCATGAGTTGCTCATGGGTACCGATGACGTTAAACGATTAATTCAAAACAATGCGAGGATGGAAGAAATTCGCCTCCAGGCCATTAAAGACGGAATGACGACTCTCAAACAGGATGGTATCGAGAAAATATTTACCGGATATTGCAATCTGATCGAAGTGAGAAGAGTCTGTATCAAATAAAGCGGTTTTTTCCATTTTTTTCCGATCCCAATGCGTCATCATCTCAGTATTCTCCCCTCGTTGTTCCAGTCATGATTTCTTTATCCTCCTTATGCAGATGTTCTGCGGTCAGCCGATGTCAAATCCGAATTGAAACAGCTTTTTGCAAAGAAGCATAACCCGATTTTAATAGATCAGGAGATTGAAGTGAAAACCCTCATACAGGACAGAGTGGCCCGGCTCCGGGCATCTTTTTCAGAAAGAAAAATTGATACGATAATGATTCTGGCGGAAGAAAACCGTCGATACCTGAGCGGGTTTACCGGTGAGGACACCCAGCTCGATGAGTCGGCCGGAGCTTTGTTTATAACCGGTTCGGAGGCACTGCTGGCTACCGATTCACGGTTTGTCCTTCAGGCGCAGTCGCAGGCCCCTCTTTATGAGGTTGTTTGCTATCAGAAAGGGCTGGCAAACGAGATGCCGTCTATTGTAAAAAAACTGGGCACCGGAACGCTCGGTTTTGAAGGCACCCGCATGCCCTATGCGCTGTATCGGAAAATTTCCGGTGAACTTCAACAGCAGGGGATTCATGTAACCCTGGTGGAAGCGGATGATATTTTAGATCCTGTCCGGATACTGAAATCAGATCCGGAAATAAATCAGATACGAAAAGCGCTTTACCTGGCTGAAGACGCGTTTTGCCAGATGGTACGGATGCTCAAGCCCGGAATGTCTGAAAAGCAGATTGCCTGGGAAATGGAAAAACAGATGCGTCAGGCCGGCGCGGAGGCGCTGTCGTTTCCGACCATCGTGGCATCCGGCCCAAACAGCGCACTTCCCCATGCCATACCCGGCGACCGGCGGATTCAAAGCGGGGAGCCGCTGCTGGTTGACTGGGGGGCTAAATTGGACGGTTACTGCTCGGATATTACCAGAATGACATGTATCGGAACGCCGGACAGTACGTTTTTATCCGTATATCAAACCGTATTGGATGCCCAGCGTATGGCTATCGAAGTTATCAGGCCGGGTATCAGGGCCAGTGCCGTTGATGCGGTTGCCAGAGGTCATATCGATAAGATGGGGTTTGGCGCCAGGTTCGGTCACAGCCTGGGACACGGGGTGGGGCTTGCGATTCATGAACATCCGAGAATCAGTTCCTCAAACGAGCGATTGCTGGAACCGGGGATGGTCTTTACGGTTGAGCCTGGAATTTATCTGCCCGGCTGGGGAGGCATACGGCTTGAAAATATGGTAGCGGTCACAGATGACGGTGTTGAAGTGTTAAATGGACTGGACCCGGGCTGGAAACTGCCCGGGGAAAAGTAATCCCCATCGTTGCATAAACAAAATGGTGAAGAATAGAATAAACTGATAATTACATGTAGATGGGAAATCCGTAATGCTGTGCCTGGATATCACGAATGGTGAAGTCGACATTTATAATAATCACCATATTGTTTACCCTTCGGGAAAGCCGAGAATGCTGTATCTCCTGCGTTGCCAAGGGTTAGCGGTAAAATGCTACAGCTTCACCCTTGGACGCCTTGGAGCTACAGCATTCTTGACTTTTGCAACGATGGGGTAATATGTCCGAGTCATTGGATGAGATTTCCGACCAGTACATCAATTACCTGCGGGTTGAAAAAGGACTTTCCGATCAGACCATCGAGGCCTACAGCCGGGATCTGGCAAGACATCTGGATTATCTGGCTGAAAACGGTATCCGGCAGTTGAATGAGACGGATACGGTCGTGATGCTCAAGTACCTGATCGATCTGCGCAAAGAAGGGCTGAGTGCCAGATCCAGGGCCAGACATCTGGTGACGATTCGAGGGTTTTATCGGTTTTTACTTCACGAGAAGCTGATAGAAAATGATCCGGTTCGGATGATTGATATGCCAAAAAGCGGACTGAAACTGCCGGATGTGCTGTCCGTCGCGGAAGTCAATCTCCTGCTGAATGCACCGAATATCAAAACGGCAAACGGGCTCAGGGATTCTGCCATGATTGAGCTGCTCTATGCCTCCGGTTTGAGGGTGTCCGAGCTGATTTTCCTGAAACTTCAGGACGTCAACACGGAAGCCTGTTTTGTCCGGGTGCTGGGCAAGGGCTCTAAAGAACGCATCGTTCCCATTGGGACATACGCCAGAGAAAAATTGATTCATTATATTCAACTGATCAGGCCAATACAGCTAAAAGGCTGCGTCAGCCCGTATCTGTTTATTGCCAGAGCCGGAAATCCCATGTCACGCCAGGGATTCTGGAAACTCATCAAGCGTTACAGTCATCGGGCCGGTATACAGAAAACGATTTCTCCTCATACCCTCAGACATTCTTTCGCCACTCATCTTCTTGAAGGCGGGGCGGATTTAAGAGCCGTTCAGATCATGCTGGGCCATGCGGATATCTCCACAACGCAGATTTATACCCATGTGACGCGAAACCATCTCAAGCAGATGCATGAACGCTGCCATCCGAGAGGATAGGCAAAAGCAATAACTGTTTTGATGGCAGGTAAAAAATGAAGGCCGATCTTTCTTGACACAGAAAGCTAATTTAAGTAAATATTTAAGATTTTTGATAAGATATCATCATCAATGTGAGATGGCGTCGTTAAGCACGGTGTCAGGACGAAGCCGTCAATTATTATTTTGCCCGAGCGTTTCGATCGGTTGGCCACGGGTGCCTGGAAAGGTACGAACGCGGTTATCGGAATATGATCTGTTCGTTCGGACAAACGCCGGGAAGTAGCACAAATGGATTTGTCATTACACACCAACTATACAAGGGGCTTGTGGCTTCCCGATGCCGAGCCGCCCAGAACCGGAATTTCTGCGGTCAGAGATGCCATCCATCATGTGGCAAGGCCTGTTTATCTGGTCCGGTCAGAAAACCGGCTTGCAGTCAGCAGCACCGGGAACCTGATTACCGGCGATGGCGGTGCGCTTACCTCAACAAAAAGCTGTCCGTTACTGGCCTACGTGCCGCCACTTCATCCGGAACAACTGGGCGATCCGCTTTTCAAACAGGCCCATCAGCTCAAATATGCTTATATTGCCGGGGCCATGGCCAATGGTATTACCTCGGTCCGGATGGTCGTCGAAACCGCCCGTGCGGGTATGATAGGCTTTTTCGGCGCTGCCGGTTTAAGACCGGATGAAGTTGAAACGGCTGTTGATCAGCTGATTCAACTTACAGACGGTCTTCCGTTCGGCATCAACCTTATTCACAGCCCCAATGACCCTCAACTGGAAACAGAGCTGGTCAATCTGTATTTAAGACGCGGTATCCGGCGCATCAGCGCATCGGCCTACATGGACCTGACGCTTCCTCTGGTATATTACCGTGTCAAGGGGATTCACCGTGATCCTCAGGGCAATATCATCTGCCCGAACCAGATCATCGCCAAGGTGTCCCGAATCGAAGTTGCCGGTAAATTCTTTTTGCCGCCACCGGAAAAACTGCTTGCCGAACTGGTCAACAAACAAATGATTACCGAAGCGGAGGCCTCTTTGTCGAGGTCAGTGCCCATGGCCGACGATCTGACGGCTGAAGCCGATTCCGGGGGGCATACCGACAGCCGGCCTGCGGTTTCACTGCTTCCAACCATGATCAGTCTCAGAGACAGGCTGGTGGCCGGGTATTCGTATCGAAGAATTCCGGGGGTGGGCCTTGGCGGCGGCATTTCAACGCCGTATTCGGCCGCGGCGGCCTTTGCCATGGGGGCAGCATTCGTGGTGACCGGGTCGGTCAACCACGCCTGTATCGAGGCCGGAACATCGGAAGTCGTCCGTCAGATGCTGGCCGAAGCCCGTCAGGCAGATGTGACCATGGCGCCGTCTGCGGATATGTTTGAACTGGGAGCCAGGGTTCAGGTACTGAAACGGGGAACCATGTTTCCGCTTCGTGCCAACCGGCTGTATGACCTTTACAACCGGTATGGCTGTTACGAAGACATTCCGGAAAAACAGAGAACCCAGTTGGAACGGGATGTGTTTCGATGCAGCTTTGAACAGGAATGGAACCGGACCCGAGCGTTTTTTTCCGAACGCGATCCCCGGCAGATTGTACGGGCGGAAAAAGATCCCAGACATAAAATGGCGCTGATATTCCGCTCTTATCTGGGCCGCTCTTCCAGATGGGCTCAGCAGGGAGATGCCGCCCGGAAAATTGACTATCAGATCTGGTGCGGGCCGTCACTTGGCGCTTTCAATGAATGGGTCAGCGGGACATTTCTGGAGAAGCCGGAAAACCGGAAGGTGGTTTCCGTAGCCATGAACCTTCTCTGGGGGGCTGCGGTCGCTACCCGCATTCACTGGCTCGGCACGCAGGGAGTTGTCCTGCCGCATGACGTTAAAAAAATATCGCCGCTTCCGTTTTCTGAACTTACGCACTTTCTGGATCAGTAGGGACAGAGGACAGAGGACAGAGGACTGAGGACTGAAGTCAGAGGACTGAGGACAGAGGTCAGAGGACTGAGGACTGAAGTCAGAGGACAGAGATCAGAAGACAGAAGACAGAAGACTGAAATCAGAAGACAACGGTCTGGGGGTAGCCGAGTAGGTGGGGCTGAAACCATAGCCGCTGTCCACTTTCCGGATAATAAATAATCAAACCATGAATACAATCAAAAGGATCATATATAGTGAAACCTGAACATAAACGAAAGGAATTGACTGTACCGGTTGCCATCATTGGGATGGGATGTTTTTTCCCCAAATCTTCCGGGTTGATCGAATACTGGAGATTGATTTCTCATGGTGAAGATGCCATTACCGATGTTCCTGAAACCCACTGGTCGATCGAAGATTACTATGACGAAGATCCGAAGAAGCCGGATCATATTTGCTGCAAACGGGGAGGATTTCTGTCGCCCGTATCGTTTGACCCTTCCGAATTCGGCATTCCCCCGAGCAGTCTGGAAGCGACTGACACCTCACAGCTCCTGGGACTGATGGCCGCCCGGATGGCGTTTGAAGACGCCGGATACGGGGAGGGGGCCCGGCCGTTTGATCGGGTTCGAACCAGCGTGATTCTCGGCGTTACCGGAACTCAGGAACTGGTCATTCCGCTGGGGGCGAGACTGGGCCATCCCAAATGGAGAAAAGCCCTTCTGGAATCGGGTATCGCGCAGGACAAGACCGAGGAGATTGTCCAGCGGATTGCGGACTCCTATGTTTCATGGCAGGAAAATTCGTTTCCGGGGCTGCTGGGAAATGTCGTGGCCGGTCGAATCAGCAACCGACTGGATCTGGGAGGCACCAACTGTGTGATCGATGCCGCCTGCGCAAGCTCCCTGAGCGCCACGCACCTGGGCATTCAGGAACTGATCAGCGGAAGAAGTGATCTGATTGTCACCGGCGGGGTGGATACCCTCAATGATATTTTCATGCACATGTGTTTTGCCAAAACATCCGTGCTGTCGGTTACCGGAGACATCCGACCGTTTTCCAAACATGCGGACGGCACGGTATTGGGCGAAGGCGTGGGAATCATTCTGCTCAAACGCCTGGAAGATGCCGAAGCCGACGGGGATAAAATATATTCAGTCATTCGGAGCATCGGTTCATCCAGTGACGGCAGGGCCCAGAGTGTTTATGCCCCGAGAGCCGAAGGCCAGATCAAGTCGCTCCGAATGGCATATGAAAATGCCGGGATATCGCCGGATACCGTGGAACTGCTCGAGGCACACGGGACCGGGACCCGCGTCGGGGATCAGGTAGAGGTTCAGGCCCTGAAGCAGCTGATCGGTGAAACGGATAAGTCCGGAAAACGCTGCGCCCTGGGGTCGGTAAAATCCATGATCGGTCATACCAAAGCCTGTGCCGGTACGGCCGGCCTGATCAAGACAGCGCTTTCCATGTATAATAAAATCCTTCCTCCGACCATCAAGGTAGAGGAGCCGGATCCGAAACTGCAGCTCGATGACAGTTTCTTTTATCTGAATACCCGCATCCGGCCCTGGTTTTCCAGAAAAGAGCATCCAAGACGTGCCGGTGTCAGCGCATTCGGATTCGGAGGGAGTAATTTTCATGTGGTGCTGGAGGAATATCAGCATGCCAAACCGGAAATCAGCTGGGACGGCTCGGTCGAGATTGCGGCGTTTTCAGCAGATACGAATCTGCAGCTTAAGGAAAAAGTCAGAAAATGGCACGATGCCGTAACCTCCGGTCTGACCTTCAGGGAACTTTCTGCCAGAGCGCTCAACACCCGAAACGATTTTTCTCCGCTTCATCCGTTCCGGCTGCTGCTGGTCATCGAGCGGCCGGCGGACGGGGCGACGCAAATGCTTTCAACGCTGTCCGCTACTGCTCTGGAACGGCTGGGCAGTCAACCGCAGCAGGGATCATGGACGGCAAAAAATTGTTTTTATGCCGGGGGTGAGATTCCCGGGAAACTGGCGTTTATCTGTTCCGGTCAGGGGAGCCAGTACGTTGAGATGGGGCGCGATCTGGTCTGCTGTTTTCCGGATGCCTTTCATGTGATGGAAACGGTCAATGACCGGTTTGATTCATCGATTCGTCTGACCGATGTGATCTATCCCTGTCCGGCCGGGTCTCAGCCGAAGCGGGATCTTCAGGAACAGGCGCTCAGACGGACCGACCGGGCGCAGCCGGCGATCGGGGCGGTGAGCGCTGCGATGATCTCGGTTCTCAGCCAGTTTGGAATCGATCCGGATGCAGCATGCGGGCACAGTTACGGTGAGCTGACAGCGCTGTATGCCGCAGGATGGATCGATCTGAATACGTTTATTGACCTGTCGGTCACCCGGGGCCGTCTCATGGCCGCTGCCGGCAAAGATCCGTCAGCACCCAACGGCGGGATGCTGGCGGTAACCGCATCCATGGATGCCATCTCCTCGCTTATTGACGAGGCCGGTCTGGATGTGGTGCTGGCCAACCGCAACAGCCCGAATCAGGGAATCGTGTCCGGTGCCGAGCATGGCATTGATGAGGCGGATCAGCTATTCCGTAAAAACGGTTTCAGAACGAAGAAACTTCCGGTGGCGGCCGCGTTTCACAGCTCCCTGGTGAAGGAGGCTCAGAAACCCTTTAAAGCGTTTCTTGAAACGGTGCAGATTACCCCGACAGATATTCCCGTCATTTCCAATACGACCGGAAAACCCTATCCGGCCGATTCAGAGAAGGCAAGGTCCCTTCTGGCTGAACAGATTCTATGCCCGGTTGATTTTATCGGTAACATCCGCCACCTTTACGAAACGGGCGTGCGGACATTTGTCGAGGTCGGCCCCAAAACCGTGCTGACCCATCTGGTAAAATCGATTCTGGCGGATCATGATATCCAGGCGATCGCACTGGACAGCTCCTCAGGAAGCCGGCTGGGTGTGGCAGATCTGGCCAGGGCATTATGCCGGATGGCATCGATGGGATATCCGGTCCGGCTGGATCAGTGGGAACGCCAATTGCCGGGTAAACGAAAGCAGCGAATGAGCATCCCCATCAGCGGAACCAATTACAGATCCGCCAGAGCCGCCACCAAAGTTTCCAATACCGTGATAAACAAGGCGGTGGACACCGTAAAACCGGTTGATTCTGGAAAAATGCCACCGTTGGAAAAAGTCCATCAGCCCGATGACCGATTCATCCCTCCGCAGCCGGTGTCAATGGGCCGTCCGGTTGTTGACCCGGTGAACAACACCCGCGCCGGCATCGACTATGGGAGCATGGATACACATCCGCTTCAAAAAAATCCGAATACCGTTGCCGATGCACTCAGGACCGTTCAGGCAGGCCTGAAATCCATGCAGCAGCTTCAGACCCAAACGGCTGATGCGCATAAAATATTTCTGGCAACCCAGTCCGAGGCCACCCGAACTCTGCAGAAAATGATGGAAAGTACCCGGCTTTTTTCTGAAATATCGATGGGCTTGACGCTTCCGGCTGACAACGTTACGGAATTTTCGCCGTTGCCACCATCCTGCGCGGCTGTCACTGAACCGGCTCCGGATATGGGGGCGCCGCGTTCATCCAATATGGCGACCAGGATATCCCTGACGCCTTGTGATCAGGGGGGGGTCTCGAGCCCATCCAATCGCCGGGTACAGGAGGTGCCGGATATTCAGAAACCGGTTGATTTACCACCCTCAGAAACCACACGGAATGAGGCCGAGGCCCGGGCCATAGCCCCGGAAACAGGGTCTGTTTCGGCTGTCGGCGCCGGTCAGATCCGGGATACGATTGTGACCGTGGTAAGCGAGCTGACCGGGTATCCTGAAGAGACCCTGGAACTGGACATGGACATCGAGGCGGATCTGGGGATCGATTCGATCAAGCGGGTGGAGATTTTATCGACGGTTGAGGAGCGGCTGCCGGGACTGCCGGGGATATCCCCGGAGGTTATGGGCAGCCTGAAGACGCTTCGGGAGATTGTCGATTGCTTGAGCCGGGAGACGGGCGGCGGGCCTGCGGCCGAGACAAAGAAGTTGCCGGAAACAGGGTCTGCTCCGGCTGTCGACGCCGGTCAGATCCGGGATACGATTGTGACCGTGGTAAGCGAGCTGACCGGGTATCCTGAAGAGACGCTGGAACTGGACATGGATATCGAGGCGGATCTGGGGATCGATTCGATCAAGCGGGTGGAGATTTTATCGACGGTTGAGGAGCGGCTGCCGGGACTGCCGGGGATATCCCCGGAGGTTATGGGCAGCCTGAAGACGCTTCGGGAGATTGTCGATTGCTTGAGCCGGGAGACGGGCGGCGGGCCTGCGGCCGAGACAAAGAAGTTGCCGGAAACAGGGTCTGCTCCGGCTGTCGACGCCGGTCAGATCCGGGATACGATTGTGACCGTGGTAAGCGAGCTGACCGGGTATCCTGAAGAGACGCTGGAACTGGACATGGATATCGAGGCGGATCTGGGGATCGATTCGATCAAGCGGGTGGAGATTTTATCGACGGTTGAGGAGCGGCTGCCGGGACTGCCGGGGATATCCCCGGAGGTTATGGGCAGCCTGAAGACGCTGGCTCAGATCATCGGGTATCTTTCCAAACCCGGGCACAGGAATTTAAATTCTTCTCAGGTGGATCTGCAAAAAGAAACTGCCGCCGGACAGCCTGCGGAATCAATCATCGAACGCAAACGTGTCGTTATTGTCAAAGCATCGCGTGAAACGTCGCAGACACTGAGATTGCCGGCAAATCGGATTGTATGGGTTACCGATGACAGCACGGGGTTGTCTCAGGCCATTGTGGACCGGCTGATGTCCCTGGGGATGGATGCCGCCGTTATTTCTCCTGATTTGTTCAGGGCGGATGCCAAACGGCAGCCGGCAGCCGGATTGATCCTGGTGGCCCCGAACAATACCGGCGGCACCGGTCTGTATCAGGCTGACCGTCTGAAAGATGCTTTTCTGCTGGCCAGGCAACTGGCTCCCGAACTGATTGAATCGGCCAAGCAATCCGGCGCGGTATTGGCTACCATTACCCGGCTCGATGGCGCGTTCGGATTCAGGGCCGCCGGTATCAGTGATCCGATGCAGGGGGGGCTGGCAGGGCTTTCCAAGACGGCTTCCATTGAATGGGATACCGTACGATGCCTTGCGCTGGACATTTCTCCGGATTGGCAGGAAAATCAGGAGATGGCAGGTGCGGTTGTGGAGGAGCTTTTAAACGGCAGTTTAACCGGTGCGGTCGAAGTCGGCCTGACAAAAGACGCCCGCTGTGAGCTTGAGCTTGTTTCAGCGGCTTATCCCGAGGGGGATATCCACCTTGAAGCAGGCGATGTGGTGGTGGTGACCGGCGGTGCAAGAGGCGTTACGGCCGCTGCGGCAATCGCCCTGGCGCGGCGGGTGAAGCCGACCCTGGTGCTGATGGGCAGATCTCCTGAGCCGATGCCTGAACCGGCTTGGCTGACTTGCCTGGAGGATTTTGCCGATATCAAAAAAGCGATCCTGCAGCATGAATTCAAAGGCGGGAAGGTTGCACCGGCAAAGATCGAAACGTCTTTCAAGCGGCATATGGCCAATCGTGAAATTGTCCGTTCGATCGAGATGATGAAACGTGATGCCGCCGATGTCAGGTACTGTCCGGTCGATATCCGGGATGCGGAAGCGGTCACCTCCGTTTTAGATCGGGTCCGGTTGGATTACGGGCCTGTCCGGGCCATTATCCACGGGGCAGGGGTTTTGGAAGATCGTCTGATTGTGGATAAAACGCCCGAGCAGTTTGACAGGGTATTTTTCACCAAAGTCGACGGGCTTTTCAATCTGCTCGACGCCACACGTGAAGATGATCTCAATTATATCGTATTGTTTTCCTCGGTGGCTGCCCGGATGGGCAACCGGGGGCAGGTCGATTACGCGATGGCCAATGAAGTGCTCAACAAAATTGCCTGGAAGGAGTCGGCCGAAAGGCCGGATTGCCGGGTGATTTCCATCAACTGGGGCCCATGGGATGGCGGCATGGTATCACCGTCCCTGAAACGCGAATTCGAACGGAATGGAATTCAGCTCATACCGGTCGCAGAGGGCGTTGAATGCCTGCTTCGTGAAATGAGCGCGGCACCGGCTGATCCTGCCGAAGTGGTTATCGGCGCTCCGATCCTGCGGTCCCTCACGGCTGGCAGCAAACCGTCAGTGGAGCCCCTTGAGCAAACGCCCTCAGCCGTGCGTCATGAGGACAGCCTCACGCTTTCCTTTAAGCGGGAAATAGATGTTTATCAATATCCGGTACTCGAATCGCATCAACTCGATGGAACCCCGGTGATTCCGTTTGCCCTCATCACGGAGTGGTTTGCACACGGTGCGCTTCAACAGAATCCGGGCCTGTTCCTTCACGGATTGGATGACATGCGGCTGATGAGTGGTATCCGTCTGGACGAAGAGAAAAAGGTTGTATGCCTGATGGCGGGAAAAACCCTGAAACATGGCTCCATCTATGAGCTCCCGGTTGAAGTCAGAGCCGGCGTCGGGCAGGGGCCGGAAAAGATCTATTACAGAGCAATGGCTGTGCTGACTGACCGGCTGCCCGAGCCGCCGGCTGTGGATATGAGCGGTTGGCTGCAATCGGACGGATATTCCCGGAGTATTGACGAGATTTATGAAAAAATCCTTTTTCATGGAACCCGGCTCAGGGGAATCACCCGGGTGATCAACTGCTCGGCAAAAGGCATGGCGGCCCGCGTATGTCCGGCACCATTGCCGGAGCAGTGGATCAAAAAACCGTTGAGAAGCCGATGGATTGCTGATCCGCTGGTTCTGGATTCCGCCTTTCAGATGGCGACGCTGTGGTGCTATGAACAGACCGGTGTGGTATCGCTGCCCAGCTACAGCGCATCCTATCGTCAGTTCTGCAGAAAATTTCCCGCCGAGGAGGTTGTCGCGGTACTGCAGGTCAGTGAAGTGACAGACCACAAAATGAAAGGCGACTATACAATTCTGGATGGAAACGGAAGCGTTCTGGCCCGGTTGACCGGCTATGAGGCCGTCATGGACCCGTCGCTGAATAAGGCATTCAAGCCCGAGTATGCCAGAAGCGCGTGAAGGGATAGAGGACAGAGGTCGGAGGTCAGAGATCAGAGGACAGAGGTCGGAGGTCAGAGATCAGAAGACAGAGGCCGGAGGTCAGAGGGCAGAGGGCAGAGGACTGAGGCCGGCAGGGAGCAGGCAGAGGGCAGAGTAGACAGGGAACAGAGACCCTGACTTGCGGCCTCTGATCTCTCCCTGCTCCCTACTCACCCGTCCGCGGCGTTCTCCCCGGGGGGTGGCTTTCAGGTTTCGCATCCAATGCCTGGATTTTTTTCTCATACCCGGCAATGGTTTTATTCAGGTCATCGATCTGCCGGTTGAGCCGGTTGCGTATAATCCGGTATCGGGCCTTGTCTTTCATTACCCGGTACCGTTTTGCTGCTGAGGCTTCTTCCTGTACGAGCGTTTCTTTCTGCTCCAGAAGTTTCAGGTATTCATTTTCCAGCTGCTGCCGTTGTTCCCCTATCTTTTTTCTTTCGGTTTCATCGACTGCGGGTTTTTCCGGCGGGCTGCCTTTTTCGGATATGGGGTGCGTTTCATCCGGTATGAGCTCGGCGGGCGTTTGGGCCGCGTCATTCGGACCGGGCAAAATTTCTTTATATTTCTGGACATCCGATCGTTTGTCCGGCGGCACTTTGCTCAGGTCATCGGTGAAGACGATATGCCCCCGAGTATCCCTGTACTTGTAGATCTGGGCGAAAAGCGGCGCCGTTAAAGAAAAAGAAATCAGTAACAGCCATATGGCAAATAATTTTATATTCATAGCGTATACCTCAATATTTTACACCCCATAGCCCATACCCCATACCCCATAGCTACCCCCCTATACCGTATACCTTTCATTTTAGCAATTTGAACATGCCGCATCAGCATTTCTCTTTTGTAAAAGTTCCGTCCCTTATCCGCTTCACATTTTATCCCCCGCACTCTTTACGCTATGGCTACTCATAACCGGGGACCGGCATGTCTGACACTTTCGGGAACCAGCGTTTCATACTGTCTGAAATTATCGATAAAGCTTCGGGCAAGTGCTTCGGCCTTCAGGTCATACGCAGCTTTATCGGTCCAGGTATTTCTGGGGATCAATATTTCCGAAGGCACTCCCGGGCATTTTGCGGGCACGCGAAGACCGAATACGGGATCTTTGATATAATCTGCCTCATTGAGGTTTCCCCCCAGGGCCGCATTGAGCAGTGCGCGGGTATTTTCGATAGCGATCCGGTAGCCGATACCGTAAGGCCCTCCGGTCCACCCGGTATTGACCAGCCAGCAGGTGACGCGGTGCTGCTCAATCTTTTCCCCAAGCAGCCGGGCATATTCACTGGGGTGAAGCGGCATGAACGGTGCCCCGAAACAGGTGCTGAACGTGGCCTGAGGTTCGGTTATCCCTTCTTCGGTTCCGGCCACCTTGGCGGTATAGCCCAGAAGGAAATGGTAGATGGCCTGATCCGGGGTCAGCCTGGAAACAGGTGGCAGCACGCCGAAGGCATCACAGGTCAAAAAGATGATGTTCTCCGGATGACCGGCTTTGCCTTCCCGGATAATATTGTCCAGATGGGTGATGGGGTAGGCGGCGCGGGTGTTTTCCGTAATGCTGTCATCGTCCAGATCAGTTATGCGGGTGACCGGGTCTACGGCCACATTTTCAAGGATGGTGCCGAATTTCCGGGTGGTTTCGTATATCTCCGGTTCCGCTTTTTTCGACAGGCGGATGACCTTGGCGTAGCATCCGCCTTCAAAATTGAAGATGCCGCTGTCGCTCCAGCCGTGTTCGTCATCACCGATCAGGGATCGGGCCGGATCAGCCGAAAGGGTGGTCTTGCCGGTTCCGGAAAGGCCGAAAAAAAGAGCGGTGTCGCCGTCTTTGCCGACATTGGCGCTGCAGTGCATGGAAAGTACCTTCTGCTGAGGCAGCAGATAGTTCAACACGGTAAATACGCTTTTTTTGATCTCACCGCCGTAATAGGTGCCGCCGATCAATATGATTTTACGGGTAAAGTTGACAAGAATAAACGTTTCCGAATTCAGTTCGTCCAGCTCGGGATTTCCCAAAAATTTCGGTAAGGCAAACACCGTAAACCCGGGCTTGAAATCGGGCAGCAGGCTGCGGTCCCGGACGCGAATCAGCAGATTCCTGGCAAACAGGGCCTGCCAGGCAAATTCGGTGATCACCCGGATCGGCACCCGGTAGGTTTCATCTGCGCCGGCATAGGCATCTTCCACATAGATTTCCCGGTCCTGCAGATAGGCCTTGACGCGTTCAAACACAAAATCAAAGTTTTTGGGCTTGCATGGGACATTGACATCTCCCCAGTGGATCTTGTTTGCGGTGTTTTCGTCTTTGACGATAAACCGGTCTCTGGGGGCGCGTCCCGTGCTTTTGCCGGGATGTACCAGTGCCAGCGGGCCCAGGTGAGTGATCATCGCCTCTCCTTTTTGAACCGCATGTTCGTAAAGCATGGGCGTGCAATGGTTCCAGTGGACTTTCTTTAAATTGGTCAGGCCCAGGTATTCAAGACCCGGCTCCAGTGTCATCAGCTGTTCGATGGATTTCATGGAAGACCTCCTGGCTGTTATAAAATAAAAATATCTTACTTTTTATCTTTTGCCTCAAACGAAGTGGTCCTCAAGCGACAGCGGTCCTCATTCCGCTCCCAAAGAGCTATTGACAGCCGCAAAGCGTCGCAAGAAACGCAAAAAAATAAGCCGCTTTCGGTTATTAATCATAAAAGAAAGATCCGCGCAGATCCGCGGCAAAAAATTTAATAGTATAGGAATTTTCATTTTTTGATTGAGGGCTCGATCATACGGATTTTAAACAAGATGATGCGTTTTGATGCTGCCCGAGAATACAACTTGAGGCGATGGCTCTGTGAAGGATATGGACTCGCAGTTGAGTGGTGTGACAGTCGTATGGGTTGTATGTGTCGGGTTTTGCAGAATCAGTTTAATATACATTGATTCAGGTTGTCAATTTCCCACGCCTTCTGACAGGTCAAGCAGGTCACGCATCTGGTGAACCACATCGCCGGCGGGCAGCAGCCCGGTTCCGGGTTCTGCGATGGATGTTAAAAACCGGTTGCCCGCCTTCACCGGAAGGTTTCGGACGCAGGTGCGTTCGATCACCAGGCGGGTTGCCAGAAATGAAACAAACCATGTCAGGACAATGGCAATGGCTGCGTGAAGAAAATATCCGGCCGGGAGCCACCTGTTTTCGAAAAAATCAGATACGGTGCGCCAGAAAGTGAAAAATACGATGGCCAGTACCGGCATATTGGAAAGAAGCTGCGCCCACCCGGCTGAACAGCGGTCAGCTGAGAGCCGTATTTCATCGTTGAATGCCTGACGCCAGCGTTCATCCAGAAGACGGGCGAGCTGCTTTGCTTCCAGAGCGATTCCGGCTTCCGGCTCACGCACGTTCCGGCTGAATCCGGCGGCTACCAGCCGTTCGGCAATCGGAGGCCACTGTTCGATAAATGTCCGGCTGTAATGCTCGAGGGCCCGGCGGTAAATCGCCCCGGTGTCCGATCCGTCTGTGCCGGATCGAAACCGGCTGAACAGGTTGCGGCCCGTTTCTGCCGGACGGGCCAGACGCTTGAGCGATGTCATCAGAGAACCCAGGCGGATCGCTCTGGCGATACCGGCCACTCCCCAGCCGATCGGGCCCCACCAGCGCATGGCCAGTTCCGCATACAGCCCTGCCCGCCAGCGGGGCACCAGGGCTTCCTGCTGGTGGACTGCACGGGCGGCGTTTTCAATGGCCTGCCGGTTGAGGGTTTCAATGGATTCAAGACA
>JAQWFD010000029.1 GCA_028704555.1 Desulfobacterales bacterium | reverse complement strand
TGTGGGTCACTACATTGACTTTCAAAAAATTCTGATCTAAAAATATCAGATAGTTAGATGACTCATATGGCTCAATTTGGCCAAATTTCATCCTCTACGCCATCAATTTTGGCGAACTTGGGTTAAATATAATGTAGAGCGTCCAGCGGCTTGATACGGGCGGCTTTTGCTGCCGGGTATACCGCGGCGATCAGGGTCGTTGCCAGAACGATCATAATGGAAGCGAGGATATCCATTGGCTTTAATGACGGATAAATAATGGTTTCGGTTCCCCAGACTCTCATGGATTCGGCGTAAAATGAAAAATCGATGCCGGTAACCGATAGTACGGCAATCACTGATGATCCGACCAGCGTGCCTGCCGCAAGGCCCACGATGCCCAGATTGACCGCTTCGAAAAGAACCATCGCAAACACCCATGACGGGCGGGTGCCGATGGATTTCATGACACCGATTTCATGAAACCGTTCCATGATGGCCATGATCAGCGTATTGGCTACCGAAAAAATAACCGTTACAAATACAATAGCGAAAAATATATACATGCTCGTGTCAAACAGTTTGATGGCGCTGAGCAGATTGGGCGCCATATCCTTCCATGAGAGGACGGCAATGGATGGATCTGAAATCATGGTTTGAATCTGCTGCTTGACCGAATCCACGACATCCCGGTGATCGACCCGGACAGACAGCTCGGAGATTCTCCGGTTCAGGCCCGTGAGTTTTCCCATTGCCTCGATGCCGGTATACACCACATAGCGGTCAAAGCTTTCCACCGGACTCTGATAAAGCCCCCTGACTTTAAATGCCACGGCCACAATCTCTTTACTCAAATCCTGGAACATCAGCACCCCCTTGTCGCCGGTGCCGATATCGAGTTTTTCGGACATGGTCCGGGAGATGAGCATATCGTGCGCATCCGGATCAGACAGGTAGCGGCTGCCGTTCACGGGCAGCATGTATGATGATATGTCAGACAGGGATGTTTCACGCTCAGGATCGATGCCCGTGATCAGCACCCCGCGGGATGCCTCGCTGGATTGAATCATGCCTTCCAGTTTGATCCTCGGACTGAAGGCTATGAGGCCGGGAACCGTGCCAAGTTTTGTGTATAAGTTGTCTGGCGGTGTAAAACTGTTTTCCAGAGACATATCCTCTTGGAATCCCCTGTGCTGGATGGAAATATGGCCCAGAGAAGTTCGGATGGTGTTTTCAACCATCTGGTTATTCATGCCGTTCATGATGCCCACTGACAGAATCATGGCAAATATCCCCAGCCCGATGGAAGAGATGACCACCAGCGATCGGCGCTTGTTTCTCCAGAGATTCCGCCATCCGATCATAATAAAAATCTTCATGGGCAGTTTCGCTATCAATGATTAGTGATTTGTTAACCCCTCAATTCTCAACTTTTCTCCTACAACTTCCGTATAGCCTCTACGGGGTTGAGTTTTGCCGCCCGTCTGGCAGGGAAAATTGAGAACACCATGGCCAGGGCAAAGGTTGTCAGTGCCGTTACTGTTATATTTTTCAGGGTTGTGTCTGCCGGATACAGGGTTGTGGATATCCCCCACAACGAGATCTCTTCAGAAAACTGTGAATAATCAATCGGATGAATTTGAAAATACAATGAAACCCCGTAGCCCAGCGCAAGGCCCAGCGCGATTCCGAACAATGAAATCAGCGCTGTTTCCGTCAATATCATTCGCGTGATCAGGCGGGGCCGCGTTCCGATGGACAGCATGATGCCAAATTCCCTTGTCCGTTCAAAGACGGACATCTGAACGGTATTCAATATTCCGAAGGCTACCACCATAAACAGTATAAAATCAAATATATAACCGCCCACATCGTCCATGACGATGAACTGGATCAGCTCCGGCATCATCGCATCCCATCCCAGGACCTCGAGCTTCGTGGCACCGGCTCTGGTTGCCAGCGTATGTTCGACGATATCGGTTTTGATATCGGTTAAAAGGCTGATGTCTGTCAGACGGATGACCATCGAATGAACATACCCCATCATGCTGAAGGTCATATCCGCCTGTGAAAGGGGAATCAGGATCAGTTCCCGGTCAAAATCCGGATTTCCGCTGTTGAATATACCCACCACCGTGAACCGGTCTGCCGCGATAGAGCCATCAAATCCCTGAGAAATGATGGCGAAGGTATCATTGACGGATGCATGGATATGCGTTGCCAGTGTCGAACCGATAATGGCATGGGTGGTATCGGTTTCGGAAAGAAACCGTCCCCCCGGCAGTATTTTGTTATGAATATGGGTGACCCGGCTTTCCTGCCGAGGATCAATGCCCTGGATCAGGACGCCGCGGGTGGTGTCACGGAAAGAAAGAAGGCCTCCGGTAAGGATGCGCGGTGAAAATCCTTCAATTTGCGGGAGCCCGGAAAGATAAGTGATCAGTGTTTCAGAGGGTTTGAATGCATAATCGATGGTCTGATTATCCCAAAAGCCTTTTTCATGGATCTGGATATGACCGGTATTGAGCCCGACCGCATCCTCGATCATCTGATCGTGTCCGCCTTTGGCCATGGAGTTGAAAAAAATAATCATCGCGCAGCCAATCATGATGGTTAACAGCGTGAGCAGGGTCCGGTGTCTGTTTCGCCATACGTTTCGCCATGCCATCCGGAGCGTGATATTTTCGGTTCTCAATGGTTTATCTCTTTTTCAGGTACTGGAGGGTAAACACCGTTTCGGGAATCGGGACATCAAACCGTACGCTTTCAAGTTCCATCAGCGTGTAACGGTCAGGTTTCGAAACGGTCTGCATTTTGTACAGAACCGGTATGATACGGTCACCCATTTTCTGAAAATTGCTGAGCGTCAGATGCTTTTTCAGCTCATTGTGCTCATTGTAGAATTCTTCCCGGACCGGCAGAAAGTCGCTGGTGCGGGCATAATAGATGATTTTGCCCCATACGACAGCGGCGTCGGGTCTGGGAATCAGCTCCAGTTTGTAGCATTCATGGCCGTCCACGGCTTCATTTCCGATCATGTGGTGGGTGTAATCGGCAACGATGCTCGATTCCTTCACGATATCATCATTGGTGAAATCAGATCCCATCCAGGACTGCAGCATCATGGAGGGCGATATTTTGATGGTCTGCTGCAGTCTGGGTACATAATGCCACATGTTTTGATCGATCATGAGAAATCGGTTTCCGGCATCTTTTCTGGGAGACAGAATTTCCGAGAAGCTTTTTTTATCCTTACGGACCCGATAGGATTCCAGCTTCATTGTGCGTGTCCAGCGTCGGGTTTTTATCGTGATTTCCGCGGTGGCAATCTGCGATTCGCCTTGAATCGCCTGCTCGGATTTTTCGATGATTTGGGTTGCGGTAATGGCAAATCCGTTCGTATATGGAAAACTGCTCGTGATCAACAGGCACAGGGACAGGATTTTTAATGCCGTAATGTGTTTCATCATGAGAACAGATCCTTTTTTTCATGTTTTTTATAACGTAACCAAATTAAAAAAACTTTTCAAAATAAAAAAAGGATGGCGTTGTAAAAAGGCGGGAATGACGAGAGCGGGATGCAACGCTGTAAAAATGAATTTGTCTGAAGTTAGAACCAGGCCCTATGATAATTGTTGATCGGAATGAAATGATACACTATAATATTTTTTTTCGGATAAACGCAGATGCTGATATGAATGAATAGTGACGCGGGGTTGTGATGAAATGGATACTGTGGAAGGATTCGATCCTTCGTGCGGATGATGAGATCGGGATTCTTGAAGCCTGCTGGAATACATTACAGCAAAACGATTTTTTCGTAAAAAAGATAAAAAATCTTCTGCCCCGCCGGAAACATGTAAGAAGTCACCAGACGCTTCCTTTATATCACAGACATGGCGATGATATCGGTTATAATTTATTTATTGATCCCAGTGGTGAACAGGCCATTGAGATTGTTCAAAACGAGTTATACTGTGGCCGGCAGAATGTACGATGGAATATTTGAAAATGAGAAATCCGTTAAGAAACCTTACCGGTAAGCTGGTTATTTTTAGTTTTATATTTTTTATCATCTCCATCGGCTCCATCGGCTTGGTCATCCATTATACGCTGGCCACCCATTTGACCCGGCACCTGTCCGCAGATCTTGAACAGAGAACCATCGATCTGAAAAATCAGCTGGAAGAAAAGCTCATCGAAAAAATGAGAATTCTTCGGACGTTATCTGAAAACGTAAGTATTCAAACAGCGATCAAACAGAATCGTTTTTCAGCTGTTGATCCCCTGTTTGCTGATTGGATACGAGATGACTCTTTCAGGCAGTTCATGTTAATCCGCATCGATGGGACGGTTCTGGCGCCTCAAGACACTGGCGGGCGTTTGACAACGGTATCCCGTGAACCGTGGTTTGCGGAAGCGAAAACAGACCAGCTTTCAAATATCAGATTTTTATCCGCAAACCATGATTCCGCAGCATTCTGGATGCGGGTTCCGCTGAAAGTCAGGGACGAGTCGTATTTTTTATGCGCCCAGATCAACTGGCGGTCAATATGTGATTTTTTCGACAGGGTCCGGCTTGAAGGAACAGACCAGAATCCCGATCACTACATCGTTGTTTTCGATAAAGAAGGAACCCTGCTTTATGCGCCTGCGTTTTTGACTGAACAACTGGGTTCCGTATCGGATCGATCCCTTTTTACATCCGGCAGGTACGAAGCGGTGAAGACGATCTTGAAGCGTAACGAATCCGGATCGTTAATTGAAACGGATGCCTGGGGCAATGAGGTTTTTATGGGCTATTGCGTTGCCGCTGAATTACCCCTGACCATTATTGCTTCTGAAAGTACAGCCGAGAAGATGTCGATCATTCAGGCGATGAGAAATCGAAGTGTCAAAATCAGCCTGATGATGCTTTTAATCGGATTGCTGGGGTTATCCGCCATTATCCGAAAAATAATCCATCCCATTCACCAGCTCGTTGATATTGCTTCCGGGATTTCCGAAGGCAGATATCCCGAAGAAAAAATCCGGCTCAACACTGATAATGAAACCATGAAACTGGTTCATGCGTTTAATTTCATGGGCGAAGAGATCAAAAACAGGGAAAAGAAGCTTGGAGCGCTTTACGAAGCGCAGAAGGTAATGTCCCTGGAACTTAAAAATGTAAACGAAAACCAGGAAAAACAGGCGCTTGAACTGAAGCAGAAAAACGAAAAGATTCAGCAGACATTGAAAACGCTCAAAGAGGTACAGGAAAATCTGCTGAAAACAGAACGCCTTGCCGCTGTCGGCGAGACTTCCGGGCAGGTGGCCCATGAGGTATTGAATCTTGTTGACAGTATGTTATTCAGAGTTGAAAATGACCTGTCCCAATGGGAAGATTGGCAGCAAATTATCGACACCATCGGCGAACTTGTCGAGGATTGGAAAAATGAATATGATAAAGGTACGTTGATTACCTATTTAAAACAGTTGGATTCTGTCGGCCGATCATATGGGGAAGAAGATTTTACACTGCTTGAAAATTTCATTGAAGACTCAAACGCCTTTACTGAAAATCGGAAAGAAAATCTTGAATTTATTTTCAAGCAGATGGATCACATTATAACAATTATCAATTCACCTCGAAAATTCGTTTTCCCCCGGAGAGCTGTTGCCGAAATTCATATTGTATCTCTGGCTCATGATGTCATCGAATTGTTTCATGATTCGCTGGAAAAACGGCATATCACTACAGATGTAACCGCTGACGAGAATTTTCCCGTGATCATTGCCGATGAAACTGAACTGAAGCAGGCCCTCAGCAATTTAATTCGAAATTCCATACAAAGCATTGACAGAACAAAACGGGGCGCTGGCCTGATTGAAATCACGGCAGCAGTCACTGAACATCGCCTTGAACTTCGTGTCAGGGATAACGGGTCAGGGGTAGCAAAAGAGGTTGAACGGTTTGTTTTTGAAAATAATTTTACTGCCGGGCCCGGGGCAGAAGAAACTGGATTTGGCCTTGGCATCAGCCGCCGTTTAATCCGTAAACATGGTGGCGATCTGGTTCTGGAAAAAAATACCGATGGGCTCGGGGCCACATTTCTTATCAGTTATCCGTTGGATTCAATACCATCAATTGCTTCCGTTTCACTCGGGTAAATATCGTCAATAAGTGTCACAAAAATAATAAGGACAGGTTTTTGATTTATGGCAGTTAAAAATGGACAGCATATTGAACTTGACATAACGGATATCGCATTCGGGGGGAAGGGCCTGGCCAGGGTCGATGGCCTGGCGGTTTTTGTTGATCAGGCCATTCCCGGGGATCGGGTCGTTGCTCGAATCGTAAAAAAGAAAAAACAGTATGCGGAGGCCCGAATTGACTCGGTACTGGAACCGTCCGATTTTCGAATCGATCCTCCGTGCCGCTACAGCGGGTTCTGCGGTGGATGCAAGTGGCAGTTTTTGCGTTATGAAAAACAGCTTGAATATAAGCGGCAGCATGTTCTGGACTCCATCGAACATATTGCTTTGATTAAAGATGTAATGGTTCATCCGGCCATCGCTTCTGTCAGCCAGTTTGGTTATCGGAATAAAATGGAATTTTCCTGCTCCGATCGGAGATGGCTGCTGCCCGAAGAGATGGGAAAAGACGATGTCGATACCGGGTTTGCCATAGGGCTCCATGTGCCGGGGACCTTTGATAAGGTCCTTGATAACCGTGAATGCCTGCTTCATCCGGCTTTGGGAAATCAACTCCTGGATCAGGTCCGGCAGTACATCAAATCCTCAGGGGCTTCGGTATACGGCCTTCGAAGTCACGAGGGGTTCTGGCGTTTTTTAATGCTCAGACATTCGGTTGCCTATGATCAGTGGATGGTCAACATTATCACCAAAACAGAAGACCGGAAAATTGTTCAGCCCCTGGCCGATCAGTTGATGGAAAAATATCCTGAGGTGGTTTCCGTGGTGAATAATATCACTGCTCGACAATCCGGTGTGGCAATCGGAGAGTATGAGATAGCTCTGGCCGGGACATCCTCCCTGAAAGATAAAATCGGATCGTTTGAATTTGAAATTTCCGCCAGCTCTTTTTTCCAGACCAATACCCGCGGTGCCGCGCGTTTGTATGAAACAGTCAGGTCCTATGCCGCTCTGACCGGCGGGGAAACCGTTCTGGACCTTTACTGTGGCACCGGTACCATTGCCATCTGCCTTTCAGACAATGCAAAAGAGGTCATCGGAATGGAAATTATTCAGAGCGCGATTGACGATGCCGAAGTCAATTGCCGCATGAACGGAATTTCCAATTGCCGTTTTATCCTTGGCGATATTAAAGACAGTCTGCCGATGGTCAATGTCACACCCGATGTGATGATCATTGATCCGCCACGAGTGGGGATGCACAAGGATGTCGTTAAACAGGTCCTTGCGATGGCTCCGGATCGGATCGTCTATGTATCCTGCAATCCCGCGACCATGGCCCGTGATATCTGCATGATTAAAGATAATTATCGTGTTCTTGAAATCCAGCCGGTGGATATGTTTCCGCATACGTATCATATCGAGTCCGTGGCCCGGTTGGAGAGAATTGCCGCCAGACCTTGAACCCTGTTTCCTTAACCCCTAATTTAACCATAAACCCTGTACCTTACTCGTATCCATTATGACTATAGAAATGAAACCCATCGGGTATGCCCATACCCGGGAGAAGAAAGTCCCCAGACACTGGTCTGTTTCGGAATCGGTCGGATTTCTGGAGATCGATGAGACATATGTTGATGGATTGCGCGATATCCGGCCCGGAAATAAAATTGTGGTGATATTTTATTTTCACCAGAGCCCGGCATTTGAAAATCGATATCTGACACAGACTCCCCCCCATCATGGAGAGGAGCGGGGGGTGTTCAGCACGTGTTCACCCCGGCGGCCCAATCCGATTGGCTTTTCCGTTCTGAAAGTGGTGGAAAAAGACCGAAACCGAATTGTGGTAAAAGGAATCGATATGATTGACGGAACACCGATTCTGGATATCAAGCCGTTTATCGAGTCGAATTGAACCCCGGTCTGCATTTGTCAAACCTCATTTTCTTTCACTGGCGGAACAGATCCTGATGGCGTTGACCGCTGCGACACAATCGCGAAGCCGGTATTTTATCGATCAGCGGTCAGAGACTATAAGCCGGGGGGCTGGAAAAGTTGATTTTCGGGTCAAGGGCTGCAGGATGGATTGTTCTTATGTTTAATCTCCTCCAGTTGCTCTTTTGCTTTGATCAGTTGATCGGTCGTGGATCGCAATCGTTCGGTAATGGTTATGGCAAATATCCGGTACAGAATATAGCCGAATATGATCCAGTCATCGCCTGAGATTTCTTTAATCCGGACGGTATCGGTTGCCAGACAAATGGTTTTGCCTATCGCATACGCCGAAGCGGACCGTTTTGAGTTGTCGATCAGGCTCATTTCGCCGAATACGTCGCCGGATCGCTGAAGCGTGCTGATCATTTCCCCTTTTTTCATGATGGCCACTTTCCCTGAAAGCAGGAAATAAAACCAGGGATCATTGTCTCCTTCTTTGATGATTTGCTCATTGTCTGCGTATTCACGAATTTTACTCCGTTTGACAAGCCCACCAAGATTTTCAATTTCAAAATGTTTGAATATCGGAATTGCCAGAAGTTTTTGAATGTTTCTAACATCTTCTTTCAGGTATTTTGTTTCCAGCATGGTTTCCTCTTATCCTAAGGCAAAAAAATGGTTACATGAAGGCCGGCGAATATGTTGCCCTTATTTTTTATACCTGAGCCGGGTTAAAAAATCCATGGAAAATTCCGATACCGTTTCACCTCTCATCGGTCGGCAGCTGATTCTGTTGGATTCCTGTCGTCGAGGCCCTGATATGTTTTCAGAGGTATTTTAAATTCGCAGCATGCCTGCGGAGTATAGAAGAACTGAATAAAAGATGAAAAAATTATAGAAATAAACAATTTGTAATATAGTAAATAATTATATAACAAATGCAGACAAATATGATTCGTCTGTTTATTTACCATCCATAGCTAACCGGTCAGCAAAAGGAGTCAATGGGTATGAATTTGAAAAACGTATTTTCAACTCGATGGGGCATTATCGGGGTGGGCGCCTGTATCGGAATATTGGCGTCTGTGTTGCAGAAAATGGGAAACCCGGGTAATATGGGAATCTGTGTCGCCTGCTTTGAGCGGGACATTGCCGGTGCGCTCGGTTTTCACCAGGCTTCGGTGGTTCAGTACATTCGTCCTGAAATCATCGGTTTTGTGCTCGGTTCGATGATCGCCGCCTATATTTTCAAGGAGTTTAGACCCAGAGTCGGGTCGGCTCCCATTGTCCGGTTTGTGCTGGGGGCCTTTGCGATGATTGGTGCCCTGGTTTTTCTGGGCTGTCCATGGCGGGCCGCTCTGCGGCTTGCCGGTGGAGACGGCAATGCCATCCCGGGGCTGTTGGGCCTGACCTTCGGTATTTGGATCGGCACCCTTTTTCTCAAAAAGGGATACAATCTGGGGCGCACCCAGAAAACCTACACAACCGTTGGGTGGATGCTGCCGCTGATTATGCTCGGATTCTTAATACTGATGTTTATTTTCCCGCAAATTGAGGGCCAGGGCAAAAGCGGTGTGCTGTTTTACAGTCTGAAGGGGCCCGGTGCCATGCATGTATCTCTATCGATGGCACTGATCGTGGGGCTGGTAATCGGTTTTCTGGCCCAACGCAGCCGGTTCTGCACCATGGGTGCGATTCGCGATACGGTCCTGTTCGGCCAGACACATCTGCTGAACGGGTTTATCAGCCTGATCGTTTTCGCTTTTTTGACCAACTTTTTTCTGGGTCAGTTCAAACCGGGTTTTGAGGGTCAACCCGTGGCGCATACCATGCACATCTGGAATTTTGCCGGCATGGCTCTGGCCGGTTTGGCGTTTGCTCTGGCCGGCGGGTGCCCCGGCCGGCAGCTTTTCCTCTCCGGTGAAGGGGATGGGGATGCGGCCGTTTTTGTGATGGGGATGATCGTAGGCGCCGGGTTTGCTCATAATTTCGGTTTGGCAAGCTCAGCGAAAGGTGTGGGGCCTCATGGCATCGCCGCAGTTGTGATAGGAATTATAGTATGTCTGTTTATAGGTTTTACCATGAGAAAACAAAACGCTTAAGGGAGATATGATATGGCAACAACCGTCGATGCCAGAGGGCTTTCCTGCCCACAGCCGGTTATTTTGACATTGAATGAAATCAAAAACGGGAAGAACCCGGAGATTATTGTTTTGGTCGATACCGATACATCCATGGAAAACGTGATGCGGGCCGCTGAAAGTCAGGGATGCCAAATCAATGGGGTAGCCCCGGAAGGTGACGGATATCGGATTTCTATAACAAAAGGCTAATTTTTCTACAGCCCGGTTTCAAACACCTTGAACGGCTGATCTGCAAAAGAATCCCGCTTCGTTCTCCGGGCAGGGTGGGAAAAACCGGGCTTGATCATAATCGCGGCAACACTTCGGAGCTATGGCCGAAGTTATGATCAAGCCCGGAAAACCCTGCCATCGTGATAAAAAAATCTGGGGGAATAGACATTTCCGGATGGTCACGATAGAGAAATTATTTTGAACCGAATGAGTGGTCAAAGTAATCATTATTATAGGAAGTTAACATCACTTCAACAGAATCGATCCCCCCAGCTTTTTCACTAAATATATCAAAAAAATCGCTTGACAAATAAATGAATCAAAGTCATATTTTTAATAAAGGTCCTTTGAAAAAGAAAAAAACAGTCACCAATATTCCTTTCAATATCGTTAACAAAAAAAACGTTACCCGCATCGTTAATTGAACATATCGCTACAGGTTTTAACACTCAACAGCTCTATCTATTCAGCTCGTTTTCTCCTGATCGTTACAAGCGGCAATTTCGCTCTATGACATTCGACTTGCCTTCAAGTTCCAAGGGCATCAATTTTAATTGAAGGAGGGAAAACATGGAAAAAGAAAAGCGTGTTAAGGATCTTATGAATCCGATAGAAGAGTACAATACGATCGATGTTAATGCTCATCTGTGTGAAGCTTTAGTAACATTGAAACACAATTATGAAAACAACAAGACCTGTAAAACAGGTACGTTTCATAAAACGATATTTGTGACGGATAAGAAAAAAGAGATAATCGGTAAATTGTCGATGTATGATCTGATCAGGGGACTGGTTCCGGAATCTGCAAAAAAACCGGCCATGAGAGCGTATCAGGCGATTTTGTCTTCCCGCATGGAGGCCGTATCTGACGAAGTGGCTGAAATTCAGGAACGCTACAAGTGGCTGGATAAGTCCTTTATGGAATTGGTCAATCAGGAAGTCGGTACTCCGATTAAAGATTGCATGGGTCGGGTTCAGCCGATTCTGAAAGAAGAAGACACCATCAACTGGGCCATTTATTCAATGTTCAGGGCACATGTGCGTGAACCGCTTGTCGTTCGTAATGGAAAGGTGGTCGGTGTAGTCAACTTGTATCGCATTTTGAATCAATTGCTTGAGACCGTCGGCCCTGAATGTAATGTGAATTGGAAGTAATTAATCCGGAAAACGATAAAAAGTAATGTAAAGGCCCTGTATGCAAAGCTATCTCGGCTCATAGCTTACACAGGGCCTTTTTTGTAAACATATGAACCGGAAAGTCAGGCATGAAAGCACTCATCTGTATTGACGGTCATGAATTGGCCCTGAAAGCGGTGATGACGGCGGCCAGACTCTCAGGTGTCAGAAGCGGTGAGGTTGTTTTTCTTTATGTTCGAAGATACAGGAAATATTCGCGGGGCTATAATCTGAGAGCAAAAGCCGCAACGATATTTGCAGACCTGGATTTCGATCTGCCGGAAGTGCGGTATCTTCATGAAGCCGGGGAGATTTTTAAAAAAAACGGGGAAAGTTACGGAACCGAAAAGGAACCGGGGCCTCTCCGGAGGGCATTGATTCAAACCGGGGCGAATGTATTTGAGGAAGGGAGCGTAACATTGCCCTTTGAAACCGGTTCGCATCTGAAGATTCGCGAAGGGCTGCCGCATGAAGAAATTGTCGGGGAATCATCGGAAGGAAGCTATGATCTGATAATTCTTGGAGTTCATCATGTGGCAGGTTGCCACTGGTATGATATTGAACATATTCCGATCAGCGTAGCGCAGGGGGCAGGGTGCCCTGTGCTGCTTGTCGGGAATGAATTTAATAAAGGTCAGCCGGTTCTGGTTTATGTGCAGCCTGATACATCCCACCTCTGCAATGTCGAATTTATCGAAAATATCGCGGTTGATATGGGAAGTGACATTATGGTGATGATGGTATCGGCTTTCGGGGACTCTTCCGGCGTGATGCCCCCATTTTTTCATAATGTGATGAATAAATGGACCCGCAGAGGGTTGAAGGTTGAATTCGGGATTCAACGTGGCGACCCTGTCAGAATCCTGTCGGATATGGCTCCGGATTACGGTTTGATTGTTTGTTCAGCAGACAGGAAAAAAGGAAAAAAACGGATCGGTAAGATTCAGCGGCAATTGATCTGCAATCGTTACAATCTTCTGCTCCTGCCATCCGCATGCCCTTATGGCGACAGTCCCGGCCGTTGAGACGCCGTCAATGGATGAATCGTTTCAGCGTGAAAGGTCCTGTCTGAGCTTCAGTACCGCAAGCTCTTTGGCCTTGGCTTCCACTTCTACGGTAATGTCAAGACGCTTCCATGAAGCCGGGAAATCCGTTATATTTATATAGTCATGATGCTTTCGGATACTCGGGGTGCCCCATCCGGCAATCGGGCTCGAGATATGAAACAACGGTTCACGATGCCAGGTTTCCAGCGCCATCCGGGTGGTATCTTCAATGCTGTTTCCATCCGGAAGACATCGGTGGTGATGCACATCATAGACAAATCCGATTCCGGTATCCCTGCAGACCGGAATCAACTCCTCTGGTGTATAGACCCTGTCATCATTTTCAAGGGTCAGCCGGTCGCGAAGGGATTGCGGCAAATGACCTATCCGTTCACGGAGCCGGTTCAATACCCCGGGTTTATCCCCATAACCTCCGCCGCCATGGATATTGATGACATCGGCATTTACCCATTGGGCGACTTCGTTCTGATAAATCAGCTCTGCCACGGACCGGTGCGTGATCCCTTCTGACGGTGAAGAAAGCAGGATAAACTGGTCCGGGTGAAAGCTGGTCCGGATATCGTTTTTACGGCAAAATTCGCCGCACTTGATAAACATATCGATCAGGGTCTGGTAATCGGGCAGGTCCGTCACGTCATATCCCACTTCCGGATGGGTCTTCAGCGGTAATATCTGGCTGTTGAGCCGAAAGGCGCCAATACCTGTTTTTTTACAGAATTCCAGCGCACTGTAGAGGGCGCCGGCATTTTCCCGGCAGATCCCTGAGAGTATATTCAGCTGTTCCCGGCGGGGTCTGCCGAGCAGATACCTGGCGGTGGTTCTTCGGAATTTAATCGGTTCATTCCGGAATATGCAGCACAGCCCGAGTCGTATCATTGTCTGCTAAAATGTCGTCTTGTTCCAGCCGAACATTTTCCCGTTAATATCGTTAAAATCGATATAAACTCTTTCCGGTAAGATCCCCAGTTCGGACTGTAGAAGTTCGCACAGGGCGCTGGATAACTCCGGGCATTTGTCTTTTGTCAATCCGATGCTCTTGAGGATCAGGTACGCGCCCGGGTCGGTATTTCCGGCAAATATCATCGGAACAGAGTCATAAAGGGAAACCAGGATCACCTTTTCGGGTTTGTTCAACATCTTCGATAGAAACAAAGATGCCTTTTTCAAAAAATACAGTTTTTCTCCCGGCGAAAGCGCTGAGTTGGTTTCGATTTTCAGATACGGCATATTCATTCTCCTCTTAAAAGTCATAATAGACTGTCAGTCCGGTTTTTTTCTTCTCGTAATAGATGATATGTACATTAATAGATTCATTCAACATGTTTTTCTGCCGGTAGGATACGGGTTTTACCGAAACCGGCAGGTTGCCGATATACCCGTCAATGCCTTTGGCTTCTTCAGATGGATTCGACAAGCGGTAAGGCTCATTTTTTGATTCAGCGATTTTACATAAAACGCTTTTCTGAAAACGAAGTCCCGCATATGTCTTTGCCAGCACCAGGTCATTGACCCACTGGCGGACCAGATTCTCATCAATTTGGTCCATGGACGCACGAAGCTTGTTGATCATGCCGCAGATTTTCCGGGTTGCGGTGTCAATCGCATCCGGATGGGAATCGGTATACCACTGTGCCCACTGTTCGTAAGAATTTCCCTCAAACTGCTGAATCAGCTCCGACATCTGGCCGATCACCTTTGGTCGCGTAGCCTGGGCGTTCTGGTTGGCCAGGTTCATCAACTGGCTTGTATATTTGGGAAATGCCGGGGGCGTTCCGACCGTATCCCGGATAATGTCGCTGGTGTTGATGGACAGCTGTTGCCATTGATCCGGGGTATCGGAATGGGATGAAACCTGCTGGCAGAGTCCGGCAAACGGACTCAGACATAAAGCGAAACACAGAATTAATTCCCGGATGCCGGGGCGGCGGCCGTGACTTTCAGATATCATGTTTGTCTCCGAAGCGCGGCTCAGTCATGGCTGAATGGATCGAACCAGCCGGGCCGTCTCGCTGTAACCGTTTTTGCCAAAGGGCATGATAATATAAATACCACGGGCTTCTGCTGCAATAACCTGTGCCAGTTCCGCTGCCATATCCAGCCCGAGGCGCCGCTGATCTTCAGCCTTCTCAAACCGGTCGAATTGATCTGCAATCGTTGAGGGGACTTTTATTCCCGGGATTCTTCCGGAAGCAAAAAATTCGGCATTTTTCCGGCTGACCAGCGGCATGATTCCCGGAAACATCCGTATCGGGTAAGCGGAAACTGAATCCAGAAGCCGTTTTACGTCATCTGCGGTAAATACCGGCTGGGAAAATACAAATTCCGCACCCGCATCGATTTTTTTCCCGAGCCATTTCAGATGCGATTGCTCCGGTCGGCCAAAAGCGCAGCCGGCGCATAAATCCGGAGGATCAGCGATTTCTTCCTCATTGATCATCCGGCCCTGTCTCAATGTTTTGATGAGCCGGAGAAGTTCAACCGAACTTTTCAGGTCCGTAACCATACGGGCCATGGTTCCAAGGTGACCCATTGACGGGGAATCACCGGTAACCGCCAGAATGCCCTGTAAGCCCAGATCCCAGCAACCGATCAGGCACGAATGAAGCTGAAGGAGGTTGGACTGCGTGACGGATTTGTGACAGATGGATGGCACATTGAGTTTGTCCTGAAGGCGGGATGTCACCACCATGGCATCCCGGCCGACAGTTGCCCCGGGATTATCGGGAACATCGAACAGGCTGACACCGGCATCGGCGATTTGAGCCGCGCCTGAAATGATCTGTTCCAGACTCTGTTTCCGGTCTGCGCGGATTTCAACGCTGGTAACAAATGCGTCTGATTGGATAAGATCTCTGATCCGGTTTCGGGCAGGTTCATGTTTCTCAGGAGATATTGCCGGTTGGATGATTTTTGAAATTTCCACCAATTGTCTTCTGCCAACGGGTTTTCCTTTGACAGCCAATGCCAGTTTCCGGATGTGTTCCGGTGTGGTTCCGCAGCATCCGCCGATCACCGATGCACCGAGGGAGGAAAGCTTTTCTCCGATGGAGGCAAAATCATCCGGAGAGCAGGTGTAACTCACAAGGCCGCGCCGGATAACCGGATGCCCGGCATTGGGGGATACCGTTACCGGAACGGAAACAGACGCCGTAAGAAAGTCAACCACATCGAGAATTTCATTCGGATGCAGACAGTTGGTACCGACCGCCATTGCGCCGGCATCCAGGGCGATGGATATCAACAACCGGATCCGTTGCCATCGGTTTGGACCTCCGCCCACATTACCCACCTGAAAGATAAACGGCATATTGATCTGTGCGGCAGCTGAAACAGCAGCGGTGGCTTCTTTCGCATCGGTAAATGTTTCAAAGACTATGGCATCGGCCTGGGTGAGGGCCTCACATTGCTTCACAAACAGGGTTTTCAGGGCGGCGGCATCATAGTCATCACGCCTGAGTCCCAGGGCAAGCGGGCCTGCGGATGCCCATATCAGGCACTGGTTTCCCCCTGCCTCGCGTGCCAGCCGCACGCCGGCTTCGTTTATTTCATGGCATTTTGACGCCATCCCGATCTCTCCGAGGACAAGGGGGTTGGCTGCAAACGTATTGGTTAGCAGAATCTGAGATCCGGCGGCTTTGTATTGCAGATGAAGGGCCCGGACAGATTCCGGGCTTGTCAGGTTCAGCATTTCTACCGGATCGGTTGAGACGTTTGTATTTTGTCTCAGACAGGTGCCAATGGCACCGCTTCCGATCAGAATATTTTTTCCGGGTTGTATTATCACGTCTTTCATCCAAAAATCATTTAAAAAACTTTACCCAAACAATGGAATTTAAATAGGGTTTATATTATGTTTTATGCCAACTTATACCATAAATTTTATAATTATTCGAGTTGGAACCAAAGCAATGATATTTATGAAATGGGGGAGCGAACGATGACATCAAATGTTTATATGGTGAATTTTAGAAGTCGTAAAATCCGGGACAATAAAATCAGCAAGATCAGGAAACTGATGGATATGGAGGAGTTTAAAGGGAAAATTCGCAAAAAGGATCTGACGGCGGTCAAGATCCATTTCGGAGAACGGGGAAACAGGATAGATAATACGGCACAAAGCCGCAAGGAAAAATATATCCACGGATTTCGCATCATTGACACAGATAAGTCAAATGGAGTATTCCTTAATTCTTCGGATGAGAACATTTTTTGACATAAGAAAACAAAACGAAGAATTGAGGGGATGCAAATGCTGGAACATCACTTACAGGCGATTTTCGGATTTGATTCATTTAAAAAAGGGCAGAAAGAGGTTATTGCAAAAATTATGGACCACCAGTCGGCAGCGGCGATTTTTCCGACCGGGGCGGGAAAATCCATGTGCTATCAGCTGCCGGCCATGTTGTTGCCCCACCTGACCCTTGTGGTATCTCCGTTGCTTTCCCTGATGAAAGACCAGCTTGATTTTCTGACGGCAAACAAGATCCCGGCCGCACGTCTGGATTCCACTTTGTCCCGTGAGGAATACAACAACGTTATTGAAAATGCCAAAAACGGAAAATTGAAAATCCTCATGATTTCGGTGGAGCGGTTCAAGAACGAACGGTTTCGATTCCATCTTCGGAAAATGAACCTCTCGTTGCTGGTGATCGACGAAGCACACTGCATTTCCGAATGGGGTCATAACTTTCGTCCTGAATACCTGAAGCTTCCCATGTACCGCGAGGAATTTAACATCGGGCAGGTACTGCTGCTCACCGCTACGGCTACCGAACAGGTGGTCGGGGATATGTGCCAAAAATTTAATTTGCCTCCGGACAATGTGGTTGCCACCGGCTTTTACCGGAGCAATCTGTTTCTGCAGATTACGCCGACAGCTGAAATTCGAAAAACCGCCTGGCTTCTCAACCGCCTGAATGAATCTCTATATGCCTCGACCATTGTCTATGTAACCCTTCAGAAAACCGCAGAAAAGGTTGCCGCTTTTCTTCAAAAACAGAGACTGAACGCGCTTGCCTACCATGCCGGGATGGATTCCGAAAAACGCGAAGATGTACAGAACCGGTTCATGAACGGGGAAGTGCAATGCATTGTTGCAACCATAGCCTTTGGCATGGGAATTGATAAAAAAGATATCCGTCGCATTATTCATTATGATCTGCCCAAATCCATTGAAAATTACAGCCAGGAAATCGGTCGGGCCGGACGCGACGGCAAGCCCGCGTTATGCGAGGTGCTCGGTAATCTGGATAATTTGAATGTGCTTGAAAACTTTACCTACGGCGATACTCCGGAAAAACAGGCGATTTACAACCTGCTGGACATCATCCGCAGGCAGCCAACCCCGCTGTGGGAAGTAAAGGCAACAGCGCTTTCCAACGAACTGGACATTAAATTGCTGCCGTTGAAAACATTGCTTGTCTATCTGGATATGGAAGGGCTGATTCAGCCGAAATTTACCCGGTTTGATGAATATACACTCAAATACCGGATCGATCCGCAACAGATTATCAATATGTTTCAGGGGGAGAGAAAAGCGTTTGTGACCGCGATTTTTGAGAATTGTCATACGAAAAAAGTCTGGACCCATGTGGATGTCGCAAAAATCATGGAAACCTGTCATGCCCAGCGCCAACGTATCATTGCGGCTCTGGAATATTTCGACCAGAAAGAATGGATCGAGCTGGAGTCGAGACAAACCATCGATGTCTACAATATAAAAAATCGCCAGTTCGATATCGACCGGGTGACTGAAAAAATTTATGGCTTGTTTGTCGATAAGGAGGCCTTTGAAATTCGACGAACTCACCAAATGGTCGATTTTTTTCAAAGTGATGCCTGTATCAGTAAGCGCCTGGCTGAATATTTTGGTGAGCATCTTGAAAAAGCCATGTGCGGGCATTGCTCCGTCTGCAAGCAGGGGCCTGCTGTCTTGGAACGCTCTGAAACGCTCAAGCCGCTTTCCGAAATTAACATCGATCCAATGAAAAAAGAATTTTCCGCAGCTGCCGGGGATCATTTTTCCGACTCACATTTTACCCGCTTTTTATGCGGCATATCCTCTCCTATATTCACAAAACTTAAGATCAGAAAACTGCCTCACTTTGGAATCCTGGAACGATATCCGTTTGCGGACGTGAGAAATCGGATTTTGGAAAATCAATCTTGAAGAATTTTAAACAGTCAAAAAAGCTCTCTCTGATCCAGCCAAGCCGGTAGTACAATAATTCTTACGCAAGGCGCGAAGGCGCAAAAAATTTTTACCTCCATTTCGATATGATTCGGTGAATATTCATCCAAATCGGCACTAATCGTCAAAAATTACATTGATTTAGGCCAATCGAATAAGTATACAGTGTGGCTGTATGTTGCGGAATTATGTGCAGATAAAGCAAGTTCTTCAGTGCGTTAGCTGGAGCATCATACAATAACCTCATGATGAAGAAGGACTTTGAGCGATGGAAGACAGATGGCTGACGGTCGATGACATCTGTAAATATCTGAATGTAAGCAATGAAACAATCTATAAATGGATCGGGCATCGCGGTATGCCCGGCCATCGTGTCGGTCGTCGCTGGATGTTCAAACAGGACGAAGTGGATCAATGGGTTCGCTCTGGTGGGGCGGCTGATAAATCGGGTAAGGATGTCGAATAAGATGTTAGAATCACATAACACAATTGAACCTGGTAGTTACGATACCACGATAAATGTGATTGGTGGGCTGAGGGATTGTAGTGTCATTTATAAGGCAATTGATTCGTATTTCAGTAAAGATGACTCTATCAGAGATTTGGTGTCAGGCAGGAACGAATTTAATCTGAGAACTGAACGAAGCAGAAAACGGGTTGAAAGAGCGGTAAAACGGGCATTTTTTCAATTCAAAAACCAGGGGCACAGGGAGCTGATCCGGAGCCTTTTTCAAAGTAATGTTTCTCTGCCGGAAAGAGAGCTGATCCTGTTTTGGCAATTTGCTCTGAACAATCGACTGTTTCGAGAAATTTCTTCCCGGATTTTCATCAAGGTATATTCTTCCGGAAGAGCCAGCATATCAAAAGACGATGTCACTGCGTATCTAAAAGAATTTTTAAATCAGAACAAGCAGCTGAATCTTAATTGGTCTGAAAGTACAATAAATACCCTATCAACCAAATACCTTAACCTGATGACCAAACTGAATTTTCTTGAAGGCGTGCGAAAAAAGTCTTTCAGGCACATTAAAACGTCGGCAGAATCATTGGTATTATTTATCTATTTTGCCAGGCTGCACGATCCTCAAAGCAGTAACATTTTAATAAATGAGATGCTGCCGCTTTCGTTTGTTGTACCTGAAGATATCCAGGAGCGACTCAAAAAACTTTCGTTGAAAGGCTTTTTTGATATGAATTTCAACGGGGTCGCTTTGAACATCGAATTAACCCACAGCTATAAAGGGATTTGCGATGTCTTATATCACAGACCATAAACAGAAATTTGAAGATCTTCAATTTCATATAGAAAATCAGGACCAGCTGAGAAAACAGGCCAACGGAGGAAACAGCATTCTTTTTTCGTATCCGCCGAATGAAGAGCACCTTTATATTGAAAAGGCAAAGACGCTTTATCAGGAAAAAGCAGCCTTCATAGACATCAGTAAGCTGTTTGTAAAGTTTATCGATAAGGATGGATGGGATTTGTTCAAGGATTATTATCACGATTTCCAAAACACTCCCCATTTGATTTTTCGATCAGATGATCCGGCAGTCGATTTGTTTGACCTGATTCTCAAAGAAATTGAATCAGCCTGCAAGAATAACAAAATTCCATTTCTGGTAAGGACAGGCTGCCTCTACGGTACTGGAATAGAAAATGTAAATATTATGGATCACCGATCTGTGATGAAACTGTCACATCCTTTAGTGATTTTCTATCCATCCAGACTTGAAGATGATAATCTTTATTTTTTGAACTTTAAACCCGCATCGAAGTACCGTTGTACTCTGGTAAAATAAGGGGCTGCACATGTCTAAGATTAATGAAATTTTAACTCTGGATCTTCAGGAAGACATTAAGAATGTCATTGACCTTGAAGATCAATCAGAATTGGAAATTCAGCAGGAAATTGAGTCATATATTGTAACTGAAGGTATTGGCCGTCATCTCTACAATTTTACCAACCAGTTCACTTCAAATATTAAAGAAACCGGGGTCTGGCTTTCCGGGTTTTATGGTTCCGGTAAATCCTATTTTGGTAAAATGCTCGGTTACACCATATCCAACCCCGTAATTAACGGGACTCCGGCACGAGAACGCTTTATCCCTCGGCTTAAAGGTGTTTCAGATGAAAGCCTTATTGAAAATGCCATCCGTAATTTGGAATCCATAAACAGCCGGGTTGTTTTTCTGGATGTGGCCAAACAAAATACAGATCGTGGACTGGCGTTCACTCTGTTTTTCAATTTGCTAAAACATCTCGGATTCAGGGAGGATATCTATGGATACATGGAATTTGACCTCTATATCGATGGGAAATATGATAATTTTAAAAATGTTGTTAGAGAGCTGGAAGGTAAGGAGTGGGACGAGCTGAAAGCAAGCAACAGACTGGTTGCCAAAATTATGCGAGATGTCTTTGCTTCGATGGGTTACAGCGAGGCAGACTATAACGACACCTACAAGGTATACAGTTCAGCGATCAATGATTTTTCTGCCAGCAAGTTCAAAACGGAACTGGAAAAATACTTAAAGTTCAAGTCGGATGAGACACTGGTCTTTATTTTCGATGAAGCAAGTGAGGCGATCAGTCAGAAGAAATTTACGCTTCTGGATCTGGAGGGTATCAGCGAAGCGTTATCCAGCATAAACAGTAAGGTCTGGACGATTGCTATTGCGCAGGAAAAACTGGATGATGTGATTAATAACGCGAACGTGAATCGCAGCCAGCTCACCAAAGTCACCGACCGCTTTAAAACAAAAATACATCTCGAATCCACTGAAGTCGATATCATTATCCGGAGTCGTTTACTTCAGAAAAAAGATACTTATTTCAAACAGTTGCTGGACTATTATAAAAAGAACGAAGGCCTTGTTTCTGATGCAACGAATCTGAAATCTTCTTACCCGACAAAAACCACATCCGCTGAGGAATTTGCGATCTATTACCCTTTTCATAAGTATCAGTTCGATATCTTGCAGAAGTTTCTCTTCAGCTCAAATGCGCTGGTAGCAACACAAATTGCTGCCCGCGGTATGATTATCACGATTTTTGACGTTCTCAGAAAGCAGATGCGGGATCAGGATTTGTTTGCCTTTACTCCGGGTCATGCCATCTGTACCGAAGCCCAGACCGCACCGCCTGTTGGTCTCGTTAATAAATATGATACGGCCCGTAAAATCCTTAATGAGAATAAATCAGAAGTTGATGGCGAAAAACTGCTGAAAACAATTCATCTGCTGGCCGACTCTGCAGTTGTATCACCAACAGCTGAAAATATTACAAAAAGCTACATTACAGATATAAAAAAATACTACGATATCAAGCCGAATATCGAAAAAGTCCTTCATTTGCTGGTCGAAGCTAAAGTGCTTCTGCTTTCTAAAAATAATTACAAAATCACATCAGACCTTGAGGGTAAACTTCTGGAGGAAATGAAAGAATTTGATGTGGAGTTGTTCAGTAAAAAGCGTTTACTGATCAACTACGTCAAGACATATAAGCTCCTTACACCGGTTGCCACTTTCAATAATGGTTCGGATACTTTTAAATTCAGTGTGCTGTCTGACCAGGATGACGAGCTGTGCAGTCCTGGAAGTAAACAATTGAAACTGATAGTCTACAGCCTTTTTAATATCAGTGAAAACAGGCAGGACTTTGTTGAGCAGATCAAGCTGGAGACACAATCTGATAAAGACCTGATTACCCTGATCCCGGACAACAGAGAATTTTCTCAGATTGACAAGCTGATTGGAGAAATACGCCGTTACGCCTACATGGAAGAGAAATATTCCAACGAATCCGATCCTTCCAAACGGCAGATTATACGGGATTTTTCGACCATTCGTGAAGAAAAGGAAAAGGATCTGCGGATTAAAATTGAGAATGCCTACAGGACTTCCACGCTGATTTATATGTTTGACGAATACCTGCTCAATTCCGATACCTATAAAGGAACCATCAACGAGATTCAGCGTAAGCTCATTAAAAACATCTACACCAAAAGACTTGCGGCCCAACTTTCGGAAGGATTGGCACCTAAAATTTTCAGTAACCGAAAAGAGAATCTCAGCAGACTTTTTTCCGGGGATGACTTTTGTTTTTTTGATACTCACGGGAATTTTACCGGGGACCACCTGAAGGTGGTTGAGGAAATCAACGCCAGGATAAAGTCCCGCTATGTGGATGGACGATCCCTGGAGTCAGACGTGTCCGGCCCGCCATGGGGCTATGCCTTCGGAACCATTGTTTCTACTCTGGCAGCGTTGTTCCGGGCTGGACGACTCGCTGTTAAATACAATGGGGAGACGTGGTTTTCCCATGATCAGAAAGCCGTTCATGAGGCCTTTATCAATGCAACAAAGTTTAAATCAGCATCTTTTAAGTCCATTACAGCAACCCTGACTGCAGACCAAAAGAATCGGGCCGTTCAGTTGTTGATGGATCTTGACATCGAAAACCATACCGGCCGAAAAGTTGACTGGAATATCAATGATTTTGATCTCGCAGATGAAATCAGTGTCAAGGCAACGCACTTCATTGAAGCACTGAAGGCACTTAATAATACTGTCGATCATTTCGAATCCCTTTTCCCCAACGTGGTCGCGCAAAAAGCCACCTTGCAGGAATATGCCGGCAAGGTGACAGAGAACAATTACATTGAAAAGGTGGAACACCTTCTGGCTACCGGCGATACATTCAGATCGACCATACAGACCATTATTAAGACCCAGAAATTTATCAAGAAAAACTTACCTAAAGCGAAAGAATTTAAATGTTTTATTGAAGATGTGGTCGCTGAGTTGAAAAAGTCGGATCGTTCTGATGATAGCATTCAGGATGCTTATGACGAATTTCTGAGGCTTTACAAACAGGATATGGTGAAAAACTTTGCTCAGCTTCTGCAGCAGGCGCAGGTGGTCAAAGATACTTATTTTAGATTGATTAAAACTGCCGCATCCGGAATGACGTACGAATATCAATTGCTCCAGGGAAAGGTGGATGGTGCTGTACGCAATCTGAAGCAGAATTATCCGGCCGAATTTAACGCTCAAAATCTGAAAAATCTGGAAGTGTTGAAACGATATTGTTCAAGCAGAATCCTTGGAGAACCGAATCTGGAATTTTCCATTACCTGCAAAAGTTGTGGTTACTCGCTTTCGGATATCCTGAATTATACTGCCCTGGCCCCAGCAAAGGATAATGAGTTGTTAATAATACAGAGCAGCTTTCTCGCCGAAGCACCACCACAGCTTGAAACTATTGCAGACCCACTGGATAAACAGGCAACGCCAAAGCGGCCACGCAAGATTAAGATGATCGTACCGTGCAAAATCATGACGGTTAAGGAATATAAGACCCTGTTGACTGAACAGCTAACCGCATTGGCGGCTGCACGGCCTTCTGAAGAAATTGAACTGGATATCGAGGTTGAATAATGTCAAACCACGAAAGCCACGAGATTTCAGCGTTTATAACAAATTTGCTGAACCGACTGAAAAAACAAGAAAAAATTGAGCAGAAAGGTGGGGGGAAGGGGACATATTATGAACGCAGGCGTTAATTTACGCGCCGGGCGCGAATATACGCGCTCTTTTACGCGCTACGTGCAAAACCTTCCGTATATTCTGCTTATTCCGTGGTTAAACCATAAAGGGTTTTAATATGAAGCTGTCAGATCATGTCAATAAACTGCGCAACCTCATCGAGGGCGCTTTTGATAAACGCTTTGCCCGGCTGGGCATCGGCAAAACAAAAAAGATCGATCCGGAAAAACTGTCTGCAGCACTCAAACCGAAGCGACAAAGGTTTGAGTGCATGTTGGAAAATCATGTGGGTGAGACCGGCGGGTACGATAGTGCCCGGGAAAAGCTTATTGATGAGCTGACCTTTACGCTTTTTAACCGCATTGCGGCGATCAAGGTGATGGAAGCGGCCAGTCTCTTTCCGCCGATCATCACCAAACAGCCGGAGCATGGCGACCGCTCCTTCGGGCACAAAGTCTGGCTGGAAATACGTCCCGATATGCGCAGCGAGGAACTGGAAGGCATCCGTGAATACATTAAACATGCGTTTAATGAGCTGGGCAAAAGCCTTCCGCTCTACGGTAAAAGCTATCCTTATGCACTGTTGCCGGATGTCATCAGTCTCAATGAAATCATCGATGCCTTCAATGATGTGGAAAAAGACCCTCAGGTGGGCGCGGATATCTGGCAGAGCGATGACGTTCTGGGCTGGCTCTATGAGAGCTACAACAACGCAAAGAAGCAAGCCTTCAAAGCCAGCAAGGCAAAAACCGAATACGATAAGGTTTCCCTGCAGTCCCAGGTCTATACCCCGCGCTGGGTGGTGCAGTTTCTGGTGGACAACTCGCTGGGCAAACTCTATCTGGAAATGTACCCGGATTCGGAAATAAAGCACCGATACAAAATTGCCAATGCGCCCAAGATACAGGAACGAAAACCTGAGCCCCTGCATGAAATCAGGCTCATCGACCCTGCCTGCGGTTCGGGAAATTTTCTGCTTTATGCCTTTGATTTATTTTATGAACTGTATCTGGATCAGATCGAAAACTACGGAGCGGATTATGACGAAGATGATATCCCCGGGCTTATCATTGGAAATAACCTGCACGGAATTGATCTGGACGACCGCGCCATACAGCTGGCTCAGCTCGGGCTGTATATCAAAGCAAGAAAGAAACGGCGCTCGATTGGGCGTTTGACGTTCAAGGTGGTTTCGTCTGATTTTTTTCTGCCGGATTATGAGGAAGTGCGCCATATTTTTGAGGAAGGAAATAACCTCGATCGGAACCAGAAACGGCTGATCACCGATATCTGGAGTGATTTACAGTATGCCTATAAATTCGGTTCATTGATTCGTCTGGATGAGAAATTAAAATCGAAACTGAGAATTCTCATTGAGCAAAGAGAGCCGGAACAACAGACACTTTTTTCCGATAAAGAATTAAGGATTGTGCCAAAGCCGGCACAGCTGGATTTATTTACCGGATTTTCTGATATTGAAAAAGAACAAAAATTTATTGAAACCTTCTTCAAAAATCTGAAAACCGCAGTGGAACAGTATGCCCGCTCAGGCGGCAATAACTTTCTTGCCAGCAAAACCCGGGACGCCATCACCTTTCTGGAACTGCTCACCACGGAATACGATGTGGCAACGGCCAATCCGCCTTATACCGACAGTTCCGACTTTGGACCAAAGCTGAAAATTTTTATCGAGGATAACTATAAAAAACCGTATAAATTTCATACCAATCTTTACGCTACCTTCATCAAGCGATGTTACGAGTTTACCGGTGAAGACGGCAAAATTGCCATGATTCATCCGCATACCTTTATGTTTATTAAATCATTTGAAGGTGTGCGTAAATTCATGATTGAAAAAACGCATATTGATGCAATGGTAGATTTCGGCCTTGATCGTGTAAATTTATTTGGGCCGGGCCTTCTTCTTGATGCAACTTTTTATGTGTTGAGTAAATTAAATAGCGAACAAGACGGTTCTTATTTTAATCTGACTACAAATCTGCAGGAGAAATACAAAAAAGGTAAGTTCCTTGAGGCCTTGGATGATTTCGTTTCGGGTAAAGAAAACGAACGGGTTTATACGCTTCCACAATCCAAACTGAAAATTATCAAATCCTGGCCCTTTATTTATTGGATCTCCGATGAGTTTCGGGAGAAGTTTGGGGAGAAAGGATTTGGTGAATATGTTAATGCAGGAGGTGGACTGACATCAGCCAATAACGATCGTTTTCTCCGGTTTTGGTGGGAAGTTTCCATGGATACTATTTCAAAGGTAGTTGATGACGCAAAAAAGTGGAAACTCTATGTTAAAGGAGGTCCGTTTAATAAATGGTATGGAAATGTTTGGACAATAGTCAACTGGGGTAACAACGGTCATGAGATACGCACGTTTTGTGATATAGATGGCAAGCGTCGCGCAACATTAAGATGCGAGAAATTTTATTTCAAAGAAGGAATGACTTACGCCAAGTCTGGGTCAAAAGGTGCTTCATTTCGGTATATGCCGTCCAATACCATTATAGATAGCGGGAGCCCTGGTATTTATGTCGGTGAATATACGAATTTAAATTATGGAATAGCATTTTTAAACTCAACGCTTACAGTTTACATATTGGGTTGTTTAAATCCTACTGTTTCAACCCAGGTTGGCGATGTTGAGAGAGTCCCTTTTGTTATTCCTCCGGAAAATATTGAAAATATTGTAGCTGAATTGGCTAATGCATGCATAAACGTAAAAAAATATTTATGTACCTTCTTTATAATTGAACCCATCTATTCTGGATCAGCAATTGAATATTTTTCGAGACCAGATTTAAAGATACGACTAAAATCCTTCATTAACTACGAAAACCAACTTCTCACCCAGGTCCTCATTAACGAAGCAATCATCAACGAAAAGATCTTCGAGGTCTACGGTCTGACTGAGCATGACAAGGCCATGGTACTGGCCAAGGAGGGTGAAAGTATCGGTGGCCTGCCGGTTAGTGTCGATGCGCGGGAGGCGTATCTGGCTGAAGAAGACGCCACAAAGGAGTTCCCGCTGGACACTATCCGGAATTTTATTGAATCCCTACCGGTAAAGGAATTTACGGCTGAAGAACGGGAATCTATTGAGAGCGAGTTTCCGTCACTTTATCAGAGCAACAACGATCTGGAGGAGTTCTGCATCCGTCATCAGGTCAATCCCATCAATGTCTGGTACTGGTTCAAACAAAGCAATGTGATCCCAAAACAGCGGATGCATACGCTGGCCATGGAGTTTCTGGCCGACATGATTCGTGAGATTCTTATGGAAGATGATGACGGCATCATCCCACTGGTTCCCAATGCCGGCGAAAAAGTTCTGCTCGACCGCATCGAAGAAAAGTTCCGGGAAAAGGGCTTTACTATGGCGCAATACTCCAGCTTCGATAATGTGATGGGACGGCCGTTGAACGAGTATGTAAACAAATATTTCTTTGCGGAACTTTCCGACCACCTTAACCTGTTTATGTATCTGCCCAAGACGCCATTTATCTGGCATCTCTCCAGTGGCCCGGAGCAGGGGTTTGACTGCTACATTATTATCTACAAATGGAGCCGCGACAAGCTGATGCGTCTGCGGTCGGTCTATATTGAGCATCGGGAACGGGCGTTGATTAATCGGCAGAGCGATCTTGCCGGCAATGAAAGTGCCGATGCTCAGAATGAGAAGGACCGGATTTTCAGGCAACTCAAGGAGCTTGAAGCCTTCAAGGTGAAAATCGATGAACTGCTGGCGGAAGGATATGATCCGATCCTTGACGACGGCGTTGGCAAAAACATCGCCCCTTTGCAGAAAAAGAAGATGATCCCTTACGAGGTGCTTAATGCTGGGCAGTTGAAAAAGTATTTGAATGCTGATTGGTGATTTTAACCACAGAAATTTAACCACAGATGGACACGGATGAACACGGATATTTAAGGAAAGAGCTATCAGGGTATAAAGGTTATCTGTGAGAATCTGTGTGCATCCGTGGTTTCAAAAAAAAGAAATTTAACCACAGATGGACACGGATAGACACAGATATAAAAAAAGAGCTATCAGAACAGAAAGGTTATCTGTGAGAATCTGTGTGCATCTGTGGTTCCAAAAAGAGATTGGTAAAAGATGAAAACGAATAGCCAAGGCTTTTTATATAAAGAAGAGACCCATCAGGTGATTGGCTGCGCATTTGAAGTGTTGAATACGCTGGGGCATGGCTTGCTTGAAAAGCCTTATGAAAACGCTTTGGTTGTTGAGTTTGGATTAAAGCAGATCCCTTATCAGCAGCAGGCCAGATTCTCCGTTATTTATAAATCCGTGCCGGTTGGAGAATACATTCCCGACCTGATTGTGTTTGATAAAATTATCGTCGATGCCAAGGTGATTGAAAAAATCGGCAATAACGAGAAAGCCCAAATTATCAATTACCTGAAGATAACCGGCCTGCGCGTTGGCCTGATACTTAATTTTAAACACGCCAAACTTGAATGGGACAGAATCATACTATGAAGGTTATCTGTGTGAATCTGTGTGCATCCGTGGTTTCAAAAAAAAGAATTTTAACCACAGATGGACACAGATAGACACAGATATTAAAGGGAAAAGCTATCAGGTTATAAATATTATCTGTGTGAATCTGTGTTCATCTGTGGTTTCAAAAAAAGAATATCTGTGGTTTCAAAAGAGGTTTATTATGATAGATAAGTGGTTTAAAAAAGATTTGCAGGGTATTTTTGAGCAACACCCGGTGGCGGTTTTTATTGATGAATCCGGTGATGCAGAATTTTTGCTGCGCACAGTCGGGACAGAATACACCATTCACACGGCTCACTCAGAAATCGAAGAGCTGCATGTGAAATATCTGATTGAACGAGGACAGCCTTCACCAGAGAAATACTTGATCTATACCCATACGGATAAGGATAAACTGAAATATGTCCGGGAATACTGCGAAACCAATGGCTGCCTTGAAATCCGCTACCTGCAGAACTACATCAAAGACAAAGTCCACCAGACACTGAATCTGAACATCAATCTTCCTAAAGATGAGATCATCGCTGCGGCGAAAGTCAGTGTGGGTAAAGACCGAACCTACTGGATGGACCTGAGCCATAAAGGGGCAACGGAAATTTTTGATCTGAAAAAGGAACTGCTTCCCTTTATTCATGACCCGAAGGCTTACGCTAAAGAAAAGTATGATGCCCAGCTGAGAGAAACCTTTTATCGCAAAGTCAATGACCTGCTGAAACAGGAATATATTTCCAAACCGGCTCAGACCCTGGCAGGTGAGGTGGTAAAGGCCATGCTGGATGCAATGGCGTACGGAAAATGTTATCCGATTCTTGAAGCCGTCTATTACAACTGGCTGGATTCAGTAAGCTGCCGGGACTCTTTTTCCGGCTATCTCGACGACTACTCACTCCCGGCCGATATGGATATCTGGTCTGTTCATCCCAACCATCCATTCCGTGCAGTGGATGAAAACTGGCTTAAGATTATTGGTGAAAACATAGGTAACAAAAAAGCCATACCCGATTATCTGGCCAGAATCTCACAGCGAAATCAGAGCAAACAGGCTAAAGCACTGGGAATTACGTTCTGGGCAGATGTCAGGACGCTGCTGGAGTTTGACCCCAAAGACATTGCCTATCTCGGCACTTTTTCAGAGTGCGTCGGGTTTTATACAAAGCGCTTCTATAAACTCGATACCGCAATCCGGAATCTTTATGCCGAGTTCCTGAATAAAAGAGATCTGCTGGAACCATTTCAGGAACATTATAAGCAGCTTGTATCCATTTTCTTCGATAAATGGTTTAAGTTTTTTGACGGGTATCAGGAGGATCAAACCGGCATACTTCAGCGAATTATCGATGAGAACAGTGGAAAAACTGCTGTTATTGTTGGGGATGGTGTGGCCTATGAAATTGCCTGTCAGGTTGCAGCAACGGTGAACAGCCGCTTTAAGCTTGCCCGAAACGCTATTGTTGCAGATATCCCTTCCGAAACGGAAAACAACATGAGCCGAATCTACATGGCCAATGGCGTAACGGAAAAGGTTCAAGGCAACCGGGAAAAATATCTGTTGGAGAAAAATCCCGACATATCCATCGACTTTATCAGGCTTGACGATGTGAATGAGGAGGCAAGACCTGCCCAGTTCCTGATCTGCACCTACAAAGATTTCGATGATATGGGAGAAAAACTGCAGCACAAGGCGCTGAGATATTTCCCGGAAACCATCGATTTTTTTGCTCAGAAAATAACCCTGCTCCTGAACAGCGGATATTTGAAAGTATATTTAATTACAGATCATGGATTTGTTTTGACAGGGCTGTTGAGTGAATCTGACAAGATTTCAGTTTCTCTGGGTGGGGCGTCTGGAAAAGCAGAACGCTACATCCGCACAGAAAACCGGCAGCCGTCGTTAAGCGATGGGTGTATTGAGGTAGAAAAAAATTATGAAAACTTTAATTACCTCTATTTTTCCAAAAACATGAATCCGTTCAAAACTCCCGGCGTTTATGGATTCTCTCATGGTGGCGTTTCACCGCAGGAACTTATCACGCCTTATTTTTGCTGGGAGCATACCGGCAGCCCTGCCAAATCCTTGATGGCGATGATTGAAAACAAAGAAGATCTGAAAAGCGTTACCGGTGAATTGTTTCAACTGAAAATCAAATCCGACAAGGGGGCTGACGACCTTTTTTCGATGGAAAGAAAGGTCTGCCTGGTATTTTTCAGCAACAAGGTTCAGGTAAACAAGAGCGATGTTTTTGTAATCCGGAGAGATCAGCTTGTTTCAAAGGAATACACCTTTGATGGAAATCCTGTGATTGAAGTCCAACTTCTGGATGCCCAAACAAAAGAGCAGCTCGACAGAGCAATGATTAAACAGAATAAAGACCGAGACTTAGGCGGACTATTTTAACGGTAAGGAACTGAGACTATGGCAGTATTGGATGACTTGGATATAAAGCTTCTGGAGCATTTCAGAGGCTATGTCGTAAAAAAGGATCTTGTTCGTTCCGTGAAGGTGGGCGCTAATGTTCCCGTTTTTGTGCTTGAATACCTGATAGCCAATTCCTGCTCCACGGATGATGAAGAAAAGATCCGAACGGGAATGGAAAATGTAAAAAAGGTGCTTTCAGAACACTATGTAAACCCTGAAGAAAGCTCTTTAATCCATTCCAAGATCCGAGAAAGAGGGCGTTACAAGATCATCGATAAAATATCGGTTGAACTGGATTCCAAGAAAGACATTTATTGGGCCAGACTCCTGAACAGCAACATCAAAAACGGGAATATCAGTGACCGCCTTGTAAAACAGCATGAAAAAATGCTGATGGGTGGTATCTGGGCCATCATTGATGTCGAGTATGATCCGAATATTAAAATTGGTCAGAACATTTTCCCGTTTGTCATTACAGAGATTAAACCGATCCAGCTTTCTTCGTTTGATAACAGCAGGATCATCAATAAACGCAAAGCGTTTACCAAAGGTGAATGGCTGGATATTCTCCTCCGCAGCTGCGGGTATGAGCCAAGTGCCGAAGGTATCACCGATCGAATTAAAATGCTCTTGCTTGCACGTTTGCTGCCGCTTGTCGAATCAAATTTAAACTTCATTGAGCTTGGACCTCGTTCAACCGGAAAATCCTTTGTTTATAAAGAACTGACCCCTTATGCGGTATTGATATCCGGTGGACAGGGTACCGTTGCCAAGCTTTTTGTGCACGGATCAACCGGGAAGGTTGGCGCGGTGGGCCAGTGGGATGCCGTCTGCTTTGACGAGGCAACCGATAGAATTTTTAAAGAACGGGATGCGGTTCCGTTGATGAAGGACTATATGGAGTCCGGTTCATTTTCCCGGGCTGGCGCTGGAGGCGAAATTACAGGGGCAGCATCTATAATCCTGAACGGTAACATCAATCAGCCGGTTGAAACCGTTCTCCAGACATCTCATCTTTTCAGCCCTTTATCTGATCAAGTAAACAACGATACGGCGTTTCTCGATCGTATTCACTTTTATCTTCCCGGATGGGAGATGGTCAAATTTGCTCCAAAGCATTTCACCTCCAATTTTGGTTTCAGCACAGATTATTTTTCAGAGGTTTTGAAATCGCTCAGGCGGGTTACTTATACCGATGCTCCCGAGAAATATTATTCACTTGGATCTCATTTAAAGCAGCGTGATACCAAGCCGGTTAAAAAGACTGTTTCCGGTTTTATTAAACTCCTCCATCCGGATGGCAACTATACTAAAGATGACGTTCGGGAATACGTAGAAATCGCTTTGGAAATGAGGAGACGGGTTAAAGAACAGCTTAAGCGCATCGGGGGAATGGAGTTCTGGGACACCAATTTCTCATACATCGATAAAGATACCCAGGAAGAGTTTTTTGTAGGCCTTCCGGAAGAAAAAGGCTCTCATCTTATTGAGAACACACCACTTCAACCGGGGGTTTGCTACACCAGTACAAGCGATGGAGAAAATGTAGCACTGGTCCGAATTGAAACGGTTGCAGCCCCAGGCTCAGGGAAGTTGAACATTACCGGCGTCAATAATACAGTCGTCAAAGAGAATATCAAAAATACCTATCAGTATATAAAAGCGAATGAGAAAGCGATACTGAGCGACAAACACTGCCTGAAAAATTACGACATTACCATTCAGGTGAGCAACCTTCTTGGGGCAGCGATTTCATCCGGAATAGGCTCGGCTGTATACATTGCAATTGTCACGGCATTATACAAAAAGAACCTTAAGGCGGGCCTGGCTGTGCTTGGGAATATCTCAGTCGGCGGTGCGATTGAACGGGCCGCGAACTTTGCGGATAAAGTGACCATGCTCTCTGAAAATGGAGCCAGGGTGGTGATTGTCCCAATGGATAATTTAAATGAGTTGTCTAATATCCCCCCAACAGTACTCGGTAATACGGATGTGCCTTTTTATCAGAATAATCAAATGCTGATGCAAAAAGCGATATTGCTGGACTAAGGAGCTGGCATTTGGGGTTTTTCATAAAATTATTCATGTGGCCCGACCAGGCGGTAACAAGAAGCCAGGGATGCAGGAACGATTCAAACATATTGAAGTAGAGGCCCATGATAATTTAACCGAAACGGAATTATAAATTCTCAAATAATTTATACGCAAATATAGCCTTTGTGATGACCAGGCGGTAGCAAGAAACCAGGAATAAAAGGAACCACGAATAGACACGAATACAAGCTATCAATTACGAAAAGCACGAATCGCAGGAAAAAGAAGGAACGCAACCATCGATTATTATATAGTGTTCATTCATAAATAGGATAGTTTTTCCAGGTTCAAGGTAGGCGAAGATTTTAACCGGAGGAATACATGGGGTATTTTGAGGATTAAAATTTGAGCCTGACGAAGAAATTGGGGAAAATAGGCATTTATGGATGGACATTATCTGAAAGGACAGATGAAAATGTCCCCGAAAGAACCCCATAAATGGACTTTTCGCGCCCGCTTCCGGCGCAATGCGTTCGGGTGGCGGTCACAGCCGGCCATCAGGCGGATTAAGGAAGCGGTATCGGAAATTAAAAAAACGGCTCGTAAAGATCCTGTTCTGGGTGCCGAAGGCGCGGTGCTGCTGCTTGAAAAATTGTCTCCGGCAATAGCGCATGTGGACAGCTCTTCGGGCGCTATCGGCACTGCGGTCAATCATGCTGTTGAAACCCTGGTGCCGATTATCGCCAATGCGCCGGCCGATGAAACCCTGCGGGGCAAATGGCTGGATCGTCTCTGGGAAGCCATCCAGGATGACGATATGCCTTACATCGAGAGCCTTTCCGAATTCTGGGGAGCGCTTTGCGTGACGTCAGAATGTGCATCGCGCTGGGCAGATACATTTCTTTCCACCGTGCGGGCCATGTGGCAATCTTCCCCGGAACAACAAGGCTTTTTCAAGGGTACAACCGCCTGTCTGAGTGCTCTTTATACGGCCGGTCGAAATGAAGATATTCTGGATCTGCTCAAGCTCAGTCCCTACAAATTCTGGAGTTATCACCAGTGGGGCGTCAGGGCGCTGGCGGCCATGGGCAGAAAGGCAGAGGCCCTCCGTTATGCCGAAGACTGTCGCGGCCCCTATGTTAATTCGTCCGAGATCGCCGAAATCTGCGAGGAAATTCTGCTGTCAAGCGGTATGGCTGAGGAAGCTTACCGTCGATACGCGATCGAAGCCAACCAGAAGACCACGTGGCTGGCAACCTTTCGTGCGGTTTCAAAAAAATACCCGCGCAAAGCAGCCGGTGAAATCCTGCGGGACCTTGTCAAAAGCACTCCGGGCGTTGAAGGAAAATGGTTTGCAGCCGCCAAATCCGCCGGGTTATACCGCGAGGCCATCGAGCTGGCCAACCGCACCCCCTGCGACATCAGAACCCTCATTCGGGCGGCACGGGATATGGCAAAATCCCAGCCTGAATTTGCCGTCGAGGCGGGTATGGCCGCACTCCGGTGGTTGGTGCAGGGCTATGGGTACGAAATCACGGGCCTGGATGTTCGCGATGCGTATCAGCACACCATGAACGCGGCTGAACATGCCGGCGCCAGGCCTGAAACCTTTGAACGTATCCGCAAACTGGTCGCCGGAGAGGTTTGCGGCGAACGGGTTGTCACCCGGGCCCTGGGTCAGGAGCTGGGTTTGGATGAGTTGCTAAAGAAGGATTTGTAACCGCATTAAGGGCTTGCTCATACCTGCGGCCACCATGTCGCGGAGTCCGTCCCGCCCAGTGCCGGCTTCTCCAGCACGCGGAAAAAATAATTATAAAATTTCGTAGTTAGTGGCTGATGTTGATTTCAAATAAGTACAAAGTTCCGGAAAACTTCCGGCCGCATCGCTGTAGCCCTGATCATAGGTGCCGTAGAGCTTTGCCTGGTTTCGTTCCACCCGGCCGACTTCCAGGGCACTGGGGGGGCGGATCACGAAAACGTCTCCGTTCTGCTCCATCTGATCGATGAAATCCATGGTTTTGTTGTACCGGATATAGCGGGTTGCCAAGGCGTTGCACAGGCCCCTGTAACGGGGATAACGCACAGGAAACAAACACCTCATGGCCGGTCGTTTTTTTCGATAGCCTTTGGGGCGGGTCAATACGAGAATATTTCGTGTGTTGCCGTCGGTCATGCTTTTCTGGATCGGAATTGAATCCGACATTCCGCCGTCCAGAAGGGTGCGGCCCTTATAGTGAACCGGTTTTGATGCAAACGGCAGGCTGCTCGAGGCCTGCAGGATTGTCATGTAATCTTTCCCCAGCTCGTTTTTTTCAAAATACAGGGGGCTTCCGGTTTCGCAGTCGGTAACACCGGTGATGCATTTCTGATCGCTTTCCATAAAAGTTTTAAAATCGAACGGGACCAGCGAGTGAGGGATGGTGTTGAAAATGAAATCCATGCCGAACAGCTCGCCCCGGGTCATCAGCCGGCGGTAGCTGAGATACCGGTGGTCGTTGACAAAGCGGATATTGACGATCCGGTTCCGTTCCGGTTGCCGGGAAATATAGCTGGCCGCGTTGCATGCGCCCATGGAAACGCCGATCACATAAGGGAAAAAGAGTCCTTTATCCATAAAAAAACGGAGGACACCCGATGTGTATACGCCCCGGAGACCTCCGCCTTCCAGAACCAGTCCCGTGTGTTTTAAATTTATCATTGCCTGCTCTGACCTGATTTTTTTCTGATATTGCATGAGCGTTTGCCGACAGAAGCTGACCGGCTTTCCGGTAAACGGAACGGATTATATAAAATTTAATCCCAAAATTCGAGTTATTTATAAGCAATTATGATTTCCTTGAAAAAATTAGCCGGAAAGCGGTTGCCGGAACCATTGCAGCTGATATGCCTGAAGCCGGATTGGCCGATGGTTGACAATATCTCCCGGGTATCCGGCAGTTTGTATCTCCAGCAAATGGTTCCGACGATGTCAGTAAAAAAACTTTTTTTTGCGCCGATAATGACGGCCATTCCGCTGGTTTTCAATACGTCATAGATAAACGAAAACACCTTATCCGGGATTCCATACTCCAGGACCGCTCCAACACTGACGACGATATCAAAGGCGCCAGGGGGAAGGGGGGCGCGTTTCATCCCGGGATATGCATAAAAGCCGTTTTCCCCGTTAAAATCACCCAGCATGACCTCGTTTTCGGGGAATTTTTTCCGATAGATATTCAACATGTTCTCCGAATTATCCAGTGCGGTTATTCTGGCGTTTAAAAATTTTTCTTCGATCAGCCGGGTGGTAATCCCGGTACCGCAGCCAAGATCCAGTATGCGTGGAGATGTATATCTGTTTGGCAGTTTTTTAAAAACCAGGCGGCTCAAAATGGTATATCCGGTGAGGTTCATTACCAGATCATACTTGTCCGATATCCGGTCGTAAAATGTTGTAAGTTTGCTGTCAGCCATTGTGGATCACCTGAACGGAGGGGGTGATGAAATGATGTTTCGGGTGTCAGATCGTTTTTTCGGTTAAAATACATTTCAGTGAAAACCTTACAGGATCAAAAGAAACGTTGATGAGACCCCATAATTGAAAGGGCTTTGGCAGGTTTTGCTCTACACTGTTTATATAATCATTTATAAAAACAGGATTCAACACTAAAATTTGACGGCGTCGTAAAAAGTCCATGTGCGGTGTGCTTTATTCCGTGCTTACTGCAGCGGACACAAGTACGCTTTACTCTACGAAATTTGCGATGCCTTGAATTTGAACCTTTTACTTTGACTCTGCCGTCTTGATTCTGACTTTTTACGAGTTTATCAAATCTGCCTGAAACCTGCCTGACAAACCGACCCCGGCTGCCATCAGAGATACGTTTCAGGTTCCTTGCGTTCCCGGCACCCATGATACAATTTATTCGTGATGGTTGATATAAACCCGTCCTTGAATTCTCTTGCACCGTTAGGGCAGCATTTGATGCACGCACAGCATAAAATACATTTTTCCGGATCCGTATCGGCCATGTCGTCTTTATTGATGGCGCCGGCCGGACAGACGTTTACACATGCGCCGCAACGGCTGCACTTTCCGGCGTCTGTTACCGGAGCGATATTCGGGAAGGAGGGGGACTGCTTATACGGAAAGTTCCCTGGAATGTTGAGCGGCCCCATCGTGTCAAAGGATTTGTTTTGGAAAAGTTTGTTCCGGATCCGTTCGCCGAATTCGCGTGCGTTGAGAACGTCCATCGCATCCGGACGGTCCCGAGCAATCGGCTGCTCATCGGTCGAAAAGGAATGTTCACCGATAAATGCCCCGGCCGCAACCGGAATGAATCCGGCCGCATCAGCAATGTCCTGCAATTCCTTCAGGGCATCCTTATAGGCATTGTTTCCATATACGACTATCAGTACAACAGGCGTTTTGAGGGCTGTAAATGATTTAAACCAGTCCGCCGCATCGGAGGGGAGCCGGCCGCCATACACCGGAGCGCCCAGAATAATCAGCTCATCATGAAAGGGCTGCGGATTGCCGGTTCTTGTGGCAGGTTTTGTACCATCGACAATGTCAATCGTGTCGATTTTCAAAGCCGATGCGATTTCTTCCAGAATCTTTTTTGTAGTACCGGTAGGCGAAAAGTATACAAGTTTAACAGACGATACGTTCATGATTATGACCTTTCAAATAAAAAAAGCCGATGAAATTTTCCATCGGCTTTTTAGCAAATTGATGGTCGGGAAGACTGGATTTGAACCAGCGACCCCAGCGTCCCGAACGCTGTGCTCTACCAGGCTGAGCCACTTCCCGACTTGAAAAAATATTAATACATAAATAAAAAAAATATGTCAATTAATTTTTTAAATTTCTATTGAAACGGGTTGTTCACAATGATGGTTTCATGTCGACCGGGTCCGACAGAAATAATATCGATGGGGACTCCGGATAATTGTTCGATCCGCTTGAGATATTTTTTCGCATTTTCCGGAAAGTCCTCGACCCTTCGTACGCCTGAAATATCTTCCCCCCACCCCGGCAGGCTTTCATATACAGGCTTGCAGGCGAAAAGGGTCTTTAAGCTGGATGGAAAATCATGAATGATGCTGCCCTGGTATTCATACCCCGTGCAGATATTAATCTGCTCAAGCCCGCCGAGAACATCCATTTTGGTGATCACCAGACCGGTGAGGCTGTTGAGCCGTACCGCATTTTTCAGAACCACCATATCCAGCCATCCGCAGCGTCGTTTCCGGCCGGTGGTAGCCCCGAATTCCGCGCCCTTATCCTGAATACGGGTACCGGTCTCATCAAACAGTTCGGTGGGGAAGGGCCCTTTGCCAACCCGGGTGGTATAGGCTTTGACGATGCCGACCACGCCTGAGATCACCTTCGGTCCGAGTCCGGAACCGCAGCATGCATTGCCGGAAACCGTATTGGAAGAGGTGACATAGGGATAGGTGCCGTGGTCAATATCCAGATGAGATCCCTGGGCGCCTTCAAACAAAATCTGCTTTCCGGCATCGATTGCCTGGTTGAGTTCAATGGATATGTTTTGAATATAAGGAGCCAGTCGTAATGCATAGCCGTTGTACTGCCGGATGATCTCTTCTGCATCCAGCGTATCGGCAGAAAAATATTGTTTGAGATAGAAATTTTTCTCTTCCAGTATGCTGTATACCTTTTCTGAAAATACGTCCGGTTCCAGCAGGTCAATGCATCGTATGCCCCGGCGGGTGGCTTTGTCTTCATAACAGGGGCCAATTCCCCTGCCGGTTGTGCCGATCTTTCTGGCGCCCTTTTTTTCTTCCCGGGCAATGTCAATCTTTTTATGGTAAGGCATGATCAGATGAGCCTTATCGCTGATTTTCAGATTGTCAGGGCCGATATTAAATCCTTTGCCGGCAAGATACTCAATTTCGGATAGCAGGACTTCAGGATCAACCACAACACCGTTTCCGATAATACAGGTTTTTTTCTGAAGAATGCCTGAAGGAATCAGGTGGCAGATGAGCTTCTGATTATTGACGACCATGGTATGACCGGCATTGTTTCCGCCCTGAAAGCGAACCACTATATCGGCAAATTCGGCCAGATGATCTACAATCTTCCCTTTTCCTTCATCCCCCCACTGGGTTCCAACAATGACTATGTTTGACACGTGTCACTCCTTGACTATAGTGTTGGTTAAGAAAGTTTCATTAACAGCTGCTATTGAGTCATAACGGCTTGCTTGCGCCGGGACCGGAAAAAGTCCTGAATCAGGGTGCGGCATTCTTCTTCACATACACCGGATATTATTTCGGGCTGGTGGTTCAACCGGCTGTCGCTGGCTAAATTGTAAAGTGATCCTGCTGCGCCCCATTTGAGGTCATGGGCGCCGAACACCACACGCGCTACTCTGGCGTGGATAATAGCGCCCATGCACATCAGACAGGGCTCGATGGTAACATACAGGGTGGTGTTTAACAACCGGTAATTACCAATTGCTGACGCTGCCTGACGCAATGCGAGAATCTCGGCATGGGCTGAAGGATCTGAAAGAAAAATCGTTTGATTATGAGCTGCTGAAAGAACCTCGCCGGACCCGGAAACCAGCAATGCTCCTACAGGAACCTCCTGAATTTGTCCAGCCTTAGCTGCTTCCTGCAACGCAAGCTTCATATATGTTTGATGCATTGAATTCATAAACGGGACATTACTATCGAAGCAATGAGATTGCTGCTGCTCATAACATGAAACAGGATTAATGAAATTTTGACATCAGGTTGCAGTAATTCGCATGTATACGAAGATAATTCAAGAATATTCTGCCCGTGCCTCACAATTTACGCGGTGGGGAAAGCAGGTTTGATCATAACTGCGGCCATATTTTGCTGCGCGTAGCCTCTGAGTTCCGCCCGTTGCCGGCATCCCCCGGATCGTGCTGGAGAAGTCGGCGATGGGCGGGACGAACCCCGTGACATTGTGGCCGCAGTTATGATCAAGCCCGGGAAAACCGATAATGATTCGAGAGAAGGGTTTTAATCACCCCCTTATACGCTTATACCCGGCCCTCGGTTGTTGAGTGCCACAATGTTTAAGAAACAAGGCACTGATTTGAAAAAATTGCCTTGCCATGAAAATCTGTTTCGGGTTATGAAATTAAGAACTGCAACAGGAATTTGCCGGAATGAAAATTCGAATTCTGGCCAAAAATAATTAAGTATGTATTGACATAATCGGCCTGATAGCTTATATCCCTTACACAATTTTTTGCGCCCGTAGCTCAGTTGGATAGAGTGCCGGACTACGAATCCGTAGGTCGCGTGTTCGAATCACGCCGGGCGCACCACGAATATCAAGGGATTAGCTCATAACGGGCTAATCCCTTTTTTGTTGGGGTGACAATAGGGTGACAACAGGGTGTATGTTGCTCATAAAAACCTTTGATAAAAAAAAGAGCGGTTCAGCATGTTCCGCCGATACCGCTCAATGATTTTATTTGCCTCAAGGACCGACTGCTCGGCCCCGGACCTTTATTTGTAGACAGGATTAAAAAATGTTTAAATTTCTGCCTCTGAGCACGTCCTGCACACGCTAAACATCACGCCAAACTCCAGAATCACAACATCTTGTATTAATCGCCCGTTAATGCCTCTATATGGACCGTATTCAGGTTTGGGAAAGAGGGCATATAGTCATATAACTCAAGTCGAGAAGTCTTCACATTTGCACATTGACTGCTTCGTTTTAAAGCTGGTCAAGGTTCGTTATGTTAACAATGGTTTTTTAGAACCGACAGGTCAATTTTTTTACTCGATCGTAAATTTCAGGTGCCTTATTGAATCTATTTAAATTGCCGGTATCTGCAATCAGAGATTTTTAAATTGTTTAGAAGGATAGCGCACTTAACACAGACGAGCATTGGCAGCTATGTAAATCACTGCCATTCGCCAATCATATGAAAAGTCAAATTAATAAAAAATTGATAAGCGGCATGGCCCTGGCTGTCCACTGCACTGATTGGTTAGAACAAAATTTCGTTACCTGTTTCCCGGAATTCTACTCGTCTCTTGGTTTATCTTTTCCAGCATACGTTGAGGAGGGAGTTTTTCTATTATTGCTCGCAAGGAGTCGTAGAAGGATTTCGATTCTTCGTCTACAAGGACATCCGACTGGGATAGTGCTCGCGACATTGATAAGCCAGAAATAGACCTGCAGCGACTCAATGCGACGTACGTTTGTCCTGTTTCGAAAACGCCAGCGCCTAATTCTAAATGAACTTTATCGATTGTTTTTCCCTGACTTTTGTGAATGGTCATCGCCCACGCTAACACAACTGGAAATTGTTTGTAACTGCCTGTTACGAGGCGGTCAATAGTCTTTTTATGGAAATTCCACTCATACCTATAGGCTACCCAAGTTGCTTTCTCGATGTTGATCATCTCTCCCGTCGCGGATAATTCGACAACGATGTCGTCTTGGCTAAGTTCCATTATCACGCCTATAGTACCGTTTATCCAGCGCTTATTTTTGTCGTTTTGGGTGAACATTATCTGTGCGCCCTGTTTTAAACGTAGCCTCATCGGTGCTGGGAGCCTGCCGTTTTTAAACGTGCCTGTTCGTTCCCCTCCAAAAATGTATTCTTTTCCTTCTAATTTATTAAGTTCTCGATCGTTAATGGTATCAACTTCCGTGTTTCTTGGCGAAAGCCAAACTGCCCCTTTTGGCGGCAAGTGAGTGATAAGGCACTTGTTATTAAGTATTTCAAGCGTTTTGGCAAGATTATGACCCTCTCGTATGTTTGTTAGAAGATCTACGAATGCTTGATCAGACTGGCGAAACGTTTTTTTTAGCTCTATAGCATAGTAGGTGCTAGATCCCAATGATTTGGCATTATAGAACTTAGGTGTCCCATACGCTTGTTCGAAAAGCCCCCTTGTTTCGTGACCCACAACAGGCGGCAATTGAAACATATCGCCGACCATAATAACCGGCAAGCCGCCAAAAGGTTTTTCAACCCCACGATTCAGGCGAAAAAATGCGCTAACTCCGTCAAGGATATTAGCATTAACCATCGACACTTCATCGATTATAAGAAGTTTTGCTTCTTGTATTTCCCGTCGACGAGGGGCCTTCTTAATGTCACTTTTCAAGATCCAAGCTGGTGGTAGCTGACACAATGAATGCAAAGTCTTTCCATTAATATTGATTGCCGATATTGCTGTCGGTGCTCCAAGAAGGACCCTCCCTTGAAATCTTTTCTCCATCCACTTTACAAATGTACTCTTTCCTGTTCCGGCACCACCAGTTACAAAAATGATCGGGAAGTTATTCTGTACAAGTTGCTCTGCGACTTCGTATTCAGGAAGAACTTCGATATGATTAATCATTCCGTCGTTTTTTTGATATTTTTGCTTCGTTGCAAAAATATTTGGCTTATACATAAGTTCTGGTGCTGCTGGCTCGCGATTTCGATTCGCTTGAGTAGAGAACTTTCTAAAAACAAATCCTGCGGCCGTGGCTATAGCTATTAGCGTCAAGGGCTCCATGCTTAGTTTTGCCTTAAATTCTAATAAATGATTAAGTGCCTAATATTTACATGGGCCAGAAATGCTTGTCGACGTATTTCTGACTAGACTATGTTAGTTTCTAACTGTTTATCTATTGTTCCGCTTGAAAGGTCAGCTACTGAAAATTCAGGTACCGATGTGGAGTATAAAATATTTCGAGATCAAATGAACCGGGGGGGATGGATAAAATATTGTAAAATTGACCCAGTGGTATTTTTTTTATTATAGGGATAGTATAAACAAGATGGGTACCTTGCAAGTAAGAATACCATTTTTTAACTTTTCCCCGGTAATGTAGAATTCCCAACCTGTTGTAACCCCTTGCCAATAGCTCAATAATTAGGTTTTTTTCTTTCCCAAACAAGGCCATTAGTAAGATGCCACCATGCTCATGCGCTGATTGTGCCAATATAGGGGGAGCGGTTATTTCCTCTCAGCGGCCTCCTTTAGGAGAATTTTTATTGCCGGCAGAGTCGCTGCTTTATTTTCTATTGCTTGTTGCAGATAAGCAAACATTTCTATTTCTTCTTTCGAAATATCATTCGGAGACAATAATTTAGCAGGGTGTACGCCCAACAGTCTTGCGGCTTCAGCTATTCTTTCTTGGTCCATGCCACGCTCTCCCGATTCAATTAATGATATAGAGCCAGAGGAGCTATAGTTGAGTTCGAGCGCTAATTTCAATTGCGACCAACCGCGCAACTCTCGCAGAACTCGGATTTTTTTTCCTAAAATACTTTTGTAAGAACGAGCTTTTTTCATACGTTCAGCTTTATATTGTATGTTCGCAAAACAAAATGCCAGATAGCCACCTCCAACCCATGCTCCCGCGTTGATTGTGCTGTCTTAAGCGCATGTTTGGAATATTCCGGAGAAGTGCCAACTATTTTTTTATCCGAATAGCAATCATTGAATTAGATCGTTATGTTTTTTTTGATTTTAAAATGCTATCAATTAGATCTTCAACATTAATATCCATGCCCTCTATCTCTCGAATTTTTCCAGCTATTTTTTTTAAAGATATATTGTTCACAGCCAATTCAAGAACTGTTTTTACTGTTTCTATAATATGAGGATCAGTGGGCTCCGAAAAAATAGTCATAATATTTCGATATATTTCAACCTGATCGTCTGAAATTTCAAAAGGGGAGCATAATGCGATTGGATGTACTCCTAAAATATGAGATGCTCTATAAATATTTTCTACGTTTAATCCTATTGCACCCCTTTCTATCTGTGAAACAGTGCCACTACTTTTGAAACCTATTTTTTTTCCAAGCTCAACTTGAGACAATCCAGCTTTCATACGTAATTTTTTGATATTTCGTCCAAGAAGTTTCTTAAATTCATATTTGTTGATAGAAATTTGTTTCATAACTTTATAGAATTTCTTTTCCAATGAGAAAAAATGCCTTTTTCGCGTATATAATCAGCAACAAAGCCTCTTACATCCAAAAAGCTTCCGGATGCAACATGTCTGACTTCGGGCACATGTTCTGACAATATCATTTTTTTGAATTTCTTTTTCATTGGAAATACTATTATATTTTTAACAAGTGGTTTAATGGTTTCCTGATATCTACAGTGCATAGACTGCTTGTCTACACCAACTCATACATTCATGCAAGATCGTTTGAATTAAAACAAATGACAAAGCCGAGTTGAAGCATTTTTAAGATTTTTACGGTTGACTATTAGTAGTCAATTCGTTAATCAATTTCAATCCTTAATTCTGAAATTACGATTTGAATCATAGCTTCTGAATTGGTTTGACGTTACTTCATCCTGTCTCAGAGCACCTCTTCAATGCCTTTCCCGGGAAGGGCTTGAATCAGAAAATTTCTTCAGAACATCGCTGCGCCCCGGAAATTGTCAAATCCATACATCTATTTTTTTGATTATATTGCATCGGTACCATCGAACCGGACAAGGCCACATCTTCTACGGACTAAAAAATTAAAATCAACTGAGAGGTGATTTGTGCGCTGTAAAAGCAATAAATTAAGCCGGATTTTTTATGTAATATTGGTTGTTTTGTTGTTCATCTCAGCCCAAGCAATGGCTGAATCCAAACAGCTTGATTTTGACACTGTTAAAATACTTGCAGAGCAGGGGGATGCCGAAGCACAATTTAATATGGCGATGATGTATGGCAATGGGAAAGGAGTCCCGAAGGACTTAAAAGAAGCTGTGCATTGGCTTAAAAAGGCAGCCGAACGGGGACACATTAAAGCACAGAGCTGTTTAGGCGGTTTATACGTTGACGGTGATGAAGGATTACCACAAGACTATGAAAAGGGTGTTTACTGGTATACTAAAGCCGCTGAGGCAGGAGAAACTGAGGTGCAATGGAATTTGGGAGCAATGTATGATTTAGGGGCAGGTATTCCTCAAGATTCAAAAAAGGCCATGTATTGGTATAATAAAGCTGCAAAAGAAGAGGGGGAGGATTCCATCTTCTGTACTATAGGGTCTCTTTTTTATTGGGGGGATGGTGTTCCCAAAAATATGAAAAAAGCCGCTTACTGGTTTAATAAGGCGATTGAGCATGGATGCAGTTCCAACTCAATTTATTTTGAACTTGCCGTTATGTATTTTGACGGCGATGGAGTACCTCAAGATTACAACAAGTCTTTAAGTTTATTTAACAAATCGTCATCATTAACTAAAAAACAATATAATTGCGACAGTTATAGTAGCTACTTTTATTATGGAGAATTTTTTTACCATGGTTATGGTGGCGTTCCTAAGGATTCTGAAAAAGGTCTGTACTGGTATTTAAAAGCCGCAAGCTTCGGTGATAATTTGGCACAAAATAAGCTTATAGAAATATATGGAGATGAAATAGATACTTCCCAAGTTAAAAATACAAAATATTGGTTAACCAAAGGTGCTGAGCTGGGATATACTGATTTTCAGTCTGATTTAGGATGGAAAAATTATATTAGTGAGGATTATAAGAATGCCTTTCACTGGTATTCAAAAGTTGCTGAACTGGGGGAGGCTCGGGCGCAGTATATGATAGGCGAACTGTATGACACTGGCAAAGGGGTGCCTCAGGACTACAAAAAAGCCGTTCATTGGTATACCAAAGCCGCAAAGCAGGGATATGCCTCTGCACAACATAATCTGGGGTATATGTATCGCAACGGCGAAGGGGTGCCTCAGGACTACAAAAAAGCCGTTCATTGGTATACCAAAGCCGCTGAGCAGGGATATGTCTTAGCACAAGTTCTGCTGGGGATTATGTATGACACTGGCAAAGGGGTGCCTCAAGACTACAAGAAAGCCGTTTATTGGTATACCAAGGCTGCTGAGCAGGGGGATGCCGATGCACAATACTATCTGGGGATTATGTATGACACTGGCAAAGGGGTGCCTCAAGACTACAAGAAAGCCGTTTATTGGTATACCAAGGCTGCTGAGCAGGGGGATGCCGATGCGCAATACTATCTGGGGAATATGTATCGCAACGGCGAAGGGGTGCCTCAGGACTACAAGAAAGCTGTTCATTGGTATACCAAAGCCGCAGAGCAGGGATATGCCTCTGCACAACATAATCTGGGGTTTGTATATGGCAACGGCATAGGCGTGCCTCAAAACTATATCAGAGCGTATGCCTGGTTTAACTTAGCTGCTGCTCAAGGGGAAAAAAACGCAATCAATAACCGGGAGATTGTAAGCAGCAAAATGACCCCTCAACAAATCGCGCAGGCCCAAGAGTTTTCTGTTCAGCTTCAGTATCGAATTGAGCAGCCCGACGAATCCTCCGTAAAAGAGGAAACCCTACCCGATGCATCAGATTCACAAAATCCGAATGCCTACAGTTCAGGAACCGGGTTTTTGATTTCCAAAGATGGATACCTGCTGACGTGCCACCATGTCGTTGATAATGCTCGTTCAATAAAGGTGATTGTGGGAGATAATTCGTACCCGGCCAAGCTGGTCAGGGATGACAAATATAACGACCTGGCGCTGCTTAAAATATCCGGCAGGTTTTCGGCCCTGTCGTTTTCTCCGAATCGGTCTGCCGCAATGGGGCAGGATATTTTTACCATCGGTTATCCAAATCCTTTATTGCAGGGAACAAGTGCCAAGCTGACCAAAGGCACAATAAACAGCCTTACCGGGTTTATGGATGATTTGCGCTTGTATCAGGTTAGCGTTCCCGTTCAGCCCGGCAATTCTGGCGGTCCCTTGTTGGATATGAATGGTAACGTTGCGGGCGTTATTGTGGCGGTCCTGGATGCCAAAATCGCATTCAATGTTACGGGCAGTTTACCTCAGAATGTCAATTATGCTGTTAAAAAAACATATGCCCAAGCATTGCTTGATACGTTGCCGGAGGTGTCTGCAAAACTGCTACCTCCTTCTACAAAGAAGCGGGGGTTTGAAACTGTTGCTGCTCAAGTCAAAAAGAGTATCGTGATGGTTGTAACGGCTGAATAAATCAGAGTAACGCCACTGTATGATACTGGTTCCTGGGTTCATCCGCATGGAAACCGGGCCGTATCAAGCCGTATATTCAAAAAAGGCAATAGCTCTATATAGGCCAGGGATAGAAGTCTCGATATTTACGCGTTGACGCATCCACATTCTAAGCGTATCAGAGTTTTAGCTGTTGGTTTGTTGTTTGGTGCTGTTTCCACCGCCTCTTGCCATGCCTCAGCTTGTTGCTTTGGTGGGAGCTTGGATAATGGGCGGGTTTGGCGTTCGGTTGTTGGAATGCGACCCGTGGGCCGCGTATTTTCAATAACCCCAGCAGACGCCATTAGCCTCTGTGCGTGCCTTATACCCATTTTCCACCGCCCCTTGCAATAAGCCTCAAAAGTCCCAAACTCCGCCCGGTAAAGTCTCGAGTCCCGGATCTGCATCAGTGCCATTCTTGAGCTTAAAAGGCCACCAGGGGTTTGCACTTTTTTTATACCCCTTTTCATCATCGTCAGTATCTATCCTCTAAAAAGCCGACATCACAGGCAAAAAGGTTGGTAATAATATCAGTAAGTTACACATAGTCAACGAGTCCCCAGGTGAGGGCATCCTTACAGCCATTACCCCCCCCAGGCTCTACCGGTTGAAGCGGCCATGCGTCGTGTCCACAACCTGTGAAGATATTTACCTGTTCTATTTGCCGAAAAGCCCCGCCAATACTGGATTAAAAGCTGAAAGGCTATAATTTCAAGGCGTCAAATCACTATACGTGGTATAGACGTTTTATCGGCCAAGCCGTCCCCCGCCTGGCTGCTAAAAAGGTGAATCCTCATGTAAGGTTTTTTCTTCTTGTTCGTCTTCACCGGCTGCCGCTATCGGTTCGACCTCTGTGTATTGCGAAAGTATTAAAGCGTTACGATCCCATATTTTTTTGTTTTCATCCTGCCAGCTTGAAAACAAGTTCGATCCGATCTGCCACTTTGTTTGGCACAAAAAACAAACGGCCCAATGGTCACGGTTGATGTTTAAAATGCTATCAACTTCTCCGCACTTCGGACATACGCCAAAATGATTTTTGCTCATGATAAAATAATTGTTTATGATAGTAAAAAAGCATACAAATCATAGAAAAATTGGGTAACACTTTCTTCTCCCCCCAAAAAAGGAGAAAGTGTTATGAGTTTGAAACAATTCAGCCAAAATCAAAAACTGACAATCCT
>JAQWFD010000028.1 GCA_028704555.1 Desulfobacterales bacterium | reverse complement strand
GCTGTTTGTTGTTAAATCCGGTGGCCAGACAGAGCAGATACCGTTTGAGCTGTCTGAATTTGACCGCTGTCTTGTCGAAGCCGGCGGCTGGGTGGAATTTGCGGACTCAAAATACTGAAGAAAAAAAAGATCGCTTCGCTTTAGGATCGGCCTGACGGCCTTGAGGGGCACCCCTTCGGGGCTTGAGGGAATAAACAGGCAACGGAGAAAAAACAGATGAGCGTAGTTGTTGATTTAGCCATGTTTCCGGTGGACAAGGGGGAACATCTGAGCCCTTATGTCTCGAAAGCCGTCAGAATTATCAGACAAAGCGGTCTGCCGTATACATTCGGCCCGATGGGAACCAGCATCGAAGGGGAGTGGGACGAGGTGATGAACGTGGTCAGCCTGTGTTTTCAGGCAATGCGTGACGACTGCCACCGCATCTACATGACCATCAAAGCGGACTATCAGAAAGACGCTGAGAATCGGCTGTCGGGAAAAATCAAATCTGTGGAAGAAAAACTTCGGCCCTGATTCGGATGCTCATGCCAGACGTTCATCTTCAGGTTGAGGTTCGGGGGATTGTCCGGCTTTAAACCCGTCCTGATAGCATTTTTCTCCATACCAGTTGATCTGACGGCAAAGGCCGCGGATGATTTTGACATCTCGGGCCCGCAGACAAATCCGGTTGAGCGACTGGCGTATTTTCGTCATCCAGTAATCCGGATTGTCCGCATTGATATAGCTGATGTTGACCAGCACTTGTTTGAGCTGATCATACATGCCGTCCAGTTCATAATGGTTGGCCATCCGGGGAACAAACGCCGATTCGGTTTCACTGCCGGCCACAAACAGCTCATAGCACATGACCATGACCGCCTGCGCCAGGTTCAGCGAGGAAAATTGCGCCGTCGGGATATTGACCAGCACATGGCAGTTTCGGGCTTCCTCGTTGTTCAACCCCCTGTTTTCAGGCCCGAACACCAGCGCGACCTGATTTTCCTTTGAAATCGAAATCAGCTTTTGAGCGAGGTTTGACGGCGTATAGACCACCTTGCGTTCGCCGCCCAGCCGGGCGGTGGTACCCACAACATACTGAAAATCGAACAGCGTCTGTTTCAATTCATCGGCAATCTGCATCCGCTCGATAATGTCCGATGCCTCATGGGTTGCCATTTTAAACATCCGGTCCCGGTCACAGTTTTCCGGACAGACCACAATCAGCCGGCGGAGCCCCATGTTGCACATGGCGCGGGCAGCAGCCCCGATATTTTCAGGAAACCGGGGCTGCTGAAGAACAACGGCAATATGATCAAGATTGATTTTTTCGATCATCTGCCAACAATTTCAAAGCTGTTAAAAAAATAAGCGATTTCAACGGCGGCAGTTTCCGGTGCGTCCGAACCGTGAACCACGTTTTTTTCGATATCAGTTGCAAAATCCCTCCGGATGGTTCCCTCTTCGGCTTCCTTGAAATTGGTCGCACCCATCAGTTTCCGGTAACGCGCAATCACATCGTCCCCTTCCAGAATCATCACCACGGCCGGCCCGGATGACATGAACGCTGTCAGACTCCCGAAAAACGGCCTTTCCTTATGCACCGCATAAAAGCCTTCCGCCTGTGCCTTTGTCATATGAACCATCTTCATGGCAACGATCTTGATCGCTTTGTTTTCCAGACGCTTGACAACTTCTCCGATAACCCCTCTGCTCACGCCGTCCGGTTTTATGATAGATAACGTTCTTTCCATGATGTTTTTATCCTTTCTTTTCTGAATGATGTTGACTGCCAGTGGCTTACCAGAAGGGGGCCCTGAAGTCAACGATCTGTTTTTCTGAATATATTCGAATAAAACTAAAAAAACGAATGGATATCTCAAGCAAGCCTATGAAAAAGTAAATACCGTTGACAAAGGCAGCATCAAATTTTATTATTTTTTCAAATAACCCCAATCCATCACAAGACGAGGTAGTTATGCCGATATACGAATTTTACTGCTCCGAGTGCAACACCCTGTTCAACTTTTTCTCCAAAACCGTCAACACCACCAGACTGCCTGACTGCCCAAAATGCGGGAAACCCAGCCTGTCCCGGCAGGTATCCGTATTTGCCTTTACCGGAAAGGCTGCCGAAGCCGGCGATATGAACGATCTTCCCATCGATGAAAGCAAGATTGAAAAAGCCATGCAGATGCTCGCCGGTAAAGCGGACAGGATCAACGAGGATGATCCCCGTCAGGCCGCATCCATGATGAAAAAACTTTCGGACATGACAGGGCTGAAGCTGGGGCCGGGCATGGAAGAAGCCTTGCATCGAATGGAAAAGGGCGAAGATCCGGATAAAATCGAGGCTGAAATGGGCCGTCTGCTGGAAGAAGAAGATCCGTTCACCCTGGCCGGGAAGGCCTCAAACCGACTCAAAGCCCGGGCCAGGCAGCCATTCAGGGACGAAACCCTTTACGAACTTTAAATTCAAAGACCGCATCAATATGCATCCAACACAACAACAAGGGGGTAACATGGAAAATCACATACTGGACCGAATTGAAATTCAACAGGGCGATATCACCGAACTGGAGGTTGATGCGATTGTGAATGCAGCCAATAAAACCCTCCTGGGCGGCGGCGGTGTCGATGGTGCAATTCACCGGGCAGCAGGCCCGGAACTGGTCAAATATTGCCGGACCCTCGGGGGATGTAATACCGGAGAAGCCAAAATCACATACGGCTACGATCTTCTCGCAGAATATGTCATCCATACGGTCGGTCCGGTGTACAGCGCAAAACCCTCTGACCCTGTCCTGCTGGCGAACTGCTACCGAAACAGCCTCCAACTTGCCGTTGACCATGATGCCAAAACCATCGCCTTTCCCGCCATCAGCTGCGGCATCTATGGCTATCCCATACAGGATGCCTGCAAAATCGCCATCGATACGACCATCGAATTCCTCCGTGAAAACAATGCGCTTGAAAAGGTGGTCTTCATTTTATTTTCTGCCGGCGATTATGCCATTTATACGGATTACATTCAACAATTGACATGAAACGCCACAGATTCGCCAGCAGGACGAAGACTGTTGACTCACGACTGAAGACTCATGCCAGAAGAAAAAAACACGTATTGAATTGACAAATATATTTTGATTGTTATATTTGAAATGTCAATTCGTATTAGTGGCTATTATATTATATTTTCTGGAGGTTTCCATGCTTGAAGTAACAACAGCAGCAACAACAAAAATTGCTGATTATTTTAAAGGGAAAGAAGCATCTCCCATTCGTATTTTCCTGAATCAGGGCGGCTGAGCGGGTCCATCACTGGCAATGGCTCTGGATGAGCCTAAAGACACGGATAATGTCTATGAGATTGACGGGTTTAAATATATCGTCGATATCGACTTTATGGATAAAGCCAAGCCGATCAAGGTGGATTTTGCGGCGAACGGCTTCAAACTCGACTGTGCGATTCAATTCAATTCGGGTTGTTCAAGTTGCGGATCATCGTGTTCATGATCTCCGGTTTACGGTGAACTTTCAGGGCGGCACCGCTCACGCGGTGCCGCCCTTTTTTTATTCTTTCGAATCATCCGTCAATATGAACGCCACGACCCCCTTGATAACCGATAAAAAATTCTTGAAAACTGGCTTTCCATACCCTACACTTAGCTTATCATTAATATTACCCGGCTTTTTAAACCCGTTCCGGTCTGTTTTTTTGTTATGATAACCAGCGTATCGCATCAATCACCATATCGACAACGATATCAGACGGTTCAAAAAATGGGGGTGACATATGAATATTGTTATCACCGGCGGATTGGGATTTGTGGGTTCCTACCTGTCCACTTTTTTTCTCGAAAAAGGAGCTCATGTTACAGCCATAGGTCTTCGCCCGACTCAGAACCTGATCTACCACGGCAGATTCCGATATATCTCCGCGGATACCACACAACCGGGCGCATGGCAGAACGAACTAAGCGCCTGCGATGCCGTCATCAATCTTGCCGGAAAATCCATCTTCAAGCGCTGGAGTCCGACGTATAAAAAGCAGATTCGTGACAGCCGAATCCTGACCACAAAACAGGTGGTTGAGGCCCTGCCCGAAAATGCGGAGACGGTACTGTGCAGCGGATCTGCTGTCGGGTATTACGGCGGCAGAGGAGAGGATGTGCTCACGGAAACGCAGCTGTCCGGAGATGATTTTCTCGCCGGGGTATGCCGCGACTGGGAAGCCGAAGCCGTTAAGGCAACGCAAAAGGGCATCCGGGTTGTCACGGCCCGATTGGGCATTGTGATGGGCCAAAATGGCGGAGCCCTTCAAAAAATGCTGCCCGCCTTTCGCTCGTTTGTGGGGGGGCCGATCGGCAGTGGCATGCAGTGGTTTTCCTGGATTCATCTGGAGGATCTGGCATCTGCTTTTCTTTATGCTATTGAAACGCCCCGGATCAACGGCCCCTTGAATTTCTGCAGTCCTTATCCGGTCAGAAACCGGGAGCTTGCCGCCACACTGGGAGATATCCTCAACCGCCCCGCCTTCGTGCCGGTCCCGGCATTTATGATCCGTCTGGTCATGGGGGAATTCGGCAACTCGCTGCTGTACAGCATACGGACCGTTCCCGATCGACTGACCCGTCACGGGTTTGAATTTCATTATCCGGGCATCCGGAACGCCCTTGTCAATCTTCTTTAAAACCGATTTGGATCATCGAAAAAGGGCTGGCGGCCGATCCCTCCGCCCCGGTTTTAATCCATGTGCCGTTGCTCCGAGCATGGAATACAGACACGCGATCCGTCTTTCAAATCGATCATTCGGGTCATCATCGTCATTTCCCCGCACCGGGAGCAGGCGCAGGAGGGGGCCATGCGCGCATATGGCGGCGGAGCATATGCGGCCTGCCTGACCGAAAACACCTCTTCAAAAGGCCTGGTCAACAGATCCCGGGCCTTCAGCTTTTTCAACCGTGACAGCTGCCGGCGGTCCGCCGTCTGGTCCGACATGGCTCGATCCAGACGATCAAATTCCTCTTTATCCGGACCCGAATACCGATACCCGGTATTCCGGAAAAACCGGTACGCCTTTTTGCCGGATCGATGAAAAATTGTATAGGCGTTTTTACCATAATCTTTTATAATGAGATTACCCTTGCCGGCCGTTGTTCCCAGAAGCACCTGAAACGCATCTACCGCGCAGGAATCATTCTCACAGACGGCAACGATTTCTTCGTCAGTTGACCGGCACACGCCGAGCAGCCGCATCGCCTCTGCAGCCACCCGGTAACCATACACAAGACCGGGGCATACATGGCCGTGAAACGCGATGCAGCGCACAAGGGCTTTCGGCAGTCTGAATTCATCATTATTTTTCTGGTTCATACATCATTCCTTTACGTCCGGGCGGGGTTTATCGAAAATCCACCCGGGGTTTGCGCAGGCATCCAACACCAGCGCCGGTCTGCGTTGCGTTTTCGAAAAAATGCACCGGGACGTTTAACACCGGAAGCAGCTGAAGGAAACGGATAGCATCCGTTCAACACCCCAGAGGGGTGTCTAACGTTCCGCCTTTGTATTGTCAAATACTATTCCGGAGACAACCATGGCCCCCAACCGGCTGATACACGAAAAAAGCCCGTATCTTCTTCAGCACGCCCAAAACCCGGTCGACTGGTATCCCTGGTCCGACGAGGCCTTCCGCAGAGCGCGGGATGAAAACAAGCCCGTATTTTTATCCATCGGGTATTCGACCTGCCACTGGTGCCATGTCATGGAAAAAGAGTCCTTCGAAAACCCGGCGGCGGCCAGACATCTCAACGATACTTTCGTATGCATCAAAGTGGACCGCGAAGAACGGCCGGATATCGATTCGGTCTACATGCAGGCCTGCCAGATGCTGACGGGAAGGGGCGGATGGCCCCTGACCATTTTTATGGCCCCGGACAAACAACCTTTTTTTGCCGCCACGTATATTCCGGTAACCCGCAGGATGGGACAACCCGGATTGATCGAACTGTGTCAGCACGTCAAACGGATATGGGCAACTCAACGGGAAACCATCATTGAATCTGCCCGAAACCTTTCGGACTCGTTAACCAGGGCCTTTGACTTTTCCTCTCCGGCACAAATCCATCCTTTCATATTTGACCAGGCATATCGTGATCTTGAGCTGCGGTTTGACTCCCTTCATGGCGGATTCAATCCGGCCCCCAAATTTCCTCCCGGGCATCCGCTGCAGTTTCTCCTCAGATATTACCACTATTCGGCAAATCCGGCCGCCCTGGAAATGGTTGAAAAAACCCTGACCGCCATGCGGCTTGGCGGCATATGGGATCATGTCGGCTTCGGCTTTCACCGGTATTCGACTGACCGACAGTGGATTCTTCCGCATTTTGAAAAAATGCTCTATGACCAGGCGTTGATGGCCATGGTCTATCTGGAAACATTTCAACTGACCCGGGATGAGTTCTACGCCCGTTGTGCACAGGATATATTTACCTACGTTCTGAGAGATATGGTGTCGGATAACGGGGGATTTTTCACGGGAGAAGATGCCGACAGCGAAGGGGAGGAAGGCAGATTCTATGTATGGCGCATGGATCAGATTCGACGGACAATCGGTGAACTCACCCCTTTGCCATGGGAGCGCATGTTCAACCTTGACCCGGACGGTAACTATGTCGAAGAAACGACCGGCCATAAAACCGGGTCGAATATTCTTTACCAGGATCGGCGCCTGGCCCAATGGGCCAGGGAGCTTGACACGGAAGAGGCTCAGCTTTGTCATCAATGGACACAGATCCGTGAAAAGCTGTTTGCCGCCAGAAACCGGAGACCCCGGCCCCTGAAAGACGATAAAATCCTGACCAGCTGGAACGGTCTGATGATTTCTGCCCTGGCGCTCGGGGCTCGGGTTCTCAACATTCCAAAATATGCCTGCGCCTCTCAGCAGGCCGCCCATTTTATCCTTACCCGGCTGAAGGACGAAACCGGACGCCTGCTGCACCGGTTTTGCGACAACGACACCGGCATCTGCGCCAATGCCAATGATTACGCTTTTTTCATCTCAGGCCTGATACAGCTGTATCAGGCATCGTTTGATCCCTTCTATCTCAAGCAGGCCGTCCAACTCCAGCACCAGATGTCAACCGACTTTCAGGATCCTGAAAACGGCGGATTTTTTCTGACATCCGCCCAGACTCAGGATCTGCCGGTTCGTCCCAAAGAACTTTATGACGGTTCGCTTCCCTCGGCAAATTCGGTATCGTTATCGAACCTGCTCCTGCTGGCACGACTGACCGGCGAGCCCGATTGGGAGAAAAAGGCGCATGCGCTGATGCATGCATTCAGCGGCACCATCCAGGCCCATCCGTCCCAATACACCCACTTTATGACAGGACTCGACCTTGCCTTGAATCCGGGAATGGAGATCGTCATAGCGGGGGAACCTGATTCGGTAGCCACCCAACAGATGCTGACTGCCCTCAACAGTCATTTTATCCCCCGAAAAGTGGTACTGCTCAAGTCAAAACGCCACGGAAAACAGCTGGCTCAAATCGCCCCGTATACGGCCAGCCTCTTTGCACAAGGCGAAAACACCACCGCCTTTGTCTGCCGACAGTTTTCCTGCCATCAACCAACTACCGATGCCGCCGAATTGTCAAGCCTGCTGCAGGAAAAGGAGCCGCCGGCATGAGCCTTCGACCAGAAATCCGGGCCGTATTGTTTAATTTTGGCGGCGTCCTGGCTGAAGAAGGCTTTAAGGCCGGTCTGTCCGCTATCGCTGAAATCCACCAGTTAAATCCCTCGGCGCTGATTCGCGCCGGTTTTGACATCGCCTACGAGACGGGCTTTGTAACCGACTGAACGCCCTGCGGGCGGACTAAAGAGCGCTATCGCTTGAGGAGCACTTCGTTTAAGGCAAAAGATAAGAAGCGAGAAGCTCACGCCTCTCAAGCGCAGCACCACTGCGCATACAGCTTACTGGTGAGCTGCCCGAAGCTAAAGCATTGGGTTTTACGGCCTGAAGGCCTATCGGATAATTTTAAGGTAATTTTGGTCATGTTAATACGTTTGCGTTCCTTACTGGGAAAATGCATGGAATACCGATAAATATGTCCCAACCCATTTCGAAAATACTGAAAACTCAGTAGTAATTGTTTGACAAATTCGTATACATCTATTTTAATTACTTATGCAGCGCATAAACGAATGTTTCCAGTTTTATTCAATTTCCTATATGGGTCGAATTTTATAATCCTTTAAATACAGGTTTATACAACTCTGGCAACCTTAACATATAGATACCCGGACGTAACATAATGAAAATACTTGGTTTGTGTATCGGAGCCTCCACGATTTCTGCTGTCCAGCTGGAACGCAATCCCGAGGATCAGAAAAACAGGGTATCCTGCCGTAAGGCGCGGGACACCATCCGTTATTCAATCCATCCCCATGAAGGCGGCCCCAGACAGACCCTGCTGTCGGCACTGGAAGCGTTAGATCTGAAATCATTTGACCGGATTGCCGCCACCGGGCGAAAGTTCAAATCCTGTATCAACTTATCGAGCATTTCCGAACCTGAAGCCGTAGAGTATGCCTACCGGTATGCCAAACCCTCTGGCATCAGCTGCCCTGCGGTTGTCGCGGCCGGGGGCGAAACCTTCATGGTGTATGTTCTGAACCGGTCCGGACAGATATCCAATGTCCTCACGGGCAACAAATGCGCTTCAGGTACCGGGGAATTTTTTCTCCAGCAAATCAGACGTCTGAATGTCTCACTTGAAGAAGCCGCCCGATGGTCTGCCGAACAATCCCCGTATCCGCTATCCAGCCGTTGTTCGGTATTCTGCAAATCCGACTGCACGCACGCCACGAACAAGGGCATTGCCAAAGCCAGGGTCACCGCCGGACTGTGCAAAATGATGGCCGGTAAAATCCTGGAGCTTCTGAAAAAAGTTCCCCGGCGGAATATCATGATTTGCGGGGGAACCTCACAAAACCGCATGATGATCGACTACCTGCGCAAGGAAATACCGGGACTGATTGTTCCCGAAGAAGCCCCGTACTTTGAGGCATTAGGAGCCGCTCTCTGGGCACTGGAACATGAAACCACCCCGTTTCCGGGAACGGCCCGTTTGTTTCATACGCAAAGCGCTTCTTTTGAATGCCTGCCGCCTCTTTCCAATTTCCATCAACAGGTGGAATTCAGGGACCTTCCCATGGGCAGAATTCACTCCGGAGACATCTGCCTGCTGGGACTTGACGTGGGCTCCACCACCACCAAAGCGGTGCTGATCCGTAAAAGCGACCAGGCCATCCTGGCTTCCGTATACCTGCGAACCAATGGGGATCCCGTCGAAGCCTCACGTCAATGCTACAGCGCGGTTCTTCGCCAGATTTCATCACACGTCGCGCCCCGGGAAATTGTTATCGAAGGTCTCGGCATCTGCGGCTCCGGACGCCAGATCTCCGGGCTTCACGCACTGACCGATGCCGTGATCAATGAAATCATCGCCCATGCGACGGCGGCCGTGTATTTTGACCCGGAGGTGGACACCATTTTTGAAATCGGCGGTCAGGATGCAAAATACACCTACATCATCAACCGTGTCCCGGCCGATTATGCCATGAACGAAGCCTGCTCCGCGGGGACCGGATCTTTTCTGGAAGAATCGGCATATGAAACACTGGGCGTGAAGATGGAAGATATTGCCGATATCGCGATTGCCGGCACCCACCCCCCCAACTTCAATGACCAGTGTGCGGCCTTTATTGCTTCCGACATCAAAAACGCCATTCACGAAGGTGTCCGCCATGAGGATATCATCGCCGGTCTGGTCTATTCCATCTGCATGAATTATTCCAACCGGGTCAAAGGCAACCGGCCGGTAGGCGAAAAAGTATTCATGCAGGGAGGGGTATGCTATAACCGTGCCGTTCCCCTGGCCATGGCTTCGTTGATCGGAAAACGGATTATCGTGCCACCGCATCCGGGACTGATGGGCGCATTCGGTGTCGCCCTGGAAGTAAAATCCCGCATCGAAGCCGGTTTGATGCAACAAAAACGATTTGATCTGGAAGTACTGGCACGCCGTCAGGTCGGCTATGGGAAATCCTTTGTCTGCAGAGGAGGCAGCGAAAAATGTGACCGGCACTGCGAAATTGCCCTCATCGAAATTGAAGGCAAGGCCTACCCGTTTGGCGGCGCCTGCAACCGCTACTACAATCTGAGGCATCAGATCAATTATGATGTAAACGCGCTCAACCAGGTTCGTTTTCGCCAGCATCTGGTGTATGAAACATACGGATCAACCGGTCCCAATAAAAAAAGCCCTCCCGGCTATCGGGGAAGAGTCGGTTTCAATAAAAGCTTCATGGTCCACACCTATTATCCCCTGTATTCAACTTTTTTTTCTGAACTGGGCTATGAGCCCGTTCTTCCCGAAGCCGCATCCGCAGAGGGGATAGAACAGAGACAAGCCGCTTTCTGCTATCCGGCGGAGCTTTCACACGGTTTTTTTTACAATCTGATCCATATGCCCCATCCGCCGGATGCGATTTTCCTGCCTCATTTCAAATCCATTCCAACACTGGACAGCAAACTCAATTCCTGCGTCTGCCCGATAGTACAGGGAGAGGCATATTTTCTTCAAACAGCATTCCGGAAAAAACTGAACGACCTCAAACAAAAGAAAGTTCAACTCCTGTTTCCCGTCATCGATCTGAAATCCGGCCTGCACGCAGCCCGAAAGCCGCTTGTCAACATGGCGCTTCGCATGGGAATTCCCCGGCCTGAGGCCAACCGGGCCTTTACGACAGCTGCTGAACGCCAAGATCAATGCCTCGAAAAAATGCAACAGGCGGGCCGCCGGATCCTCGATGAACTGGAAGCCCATCCTGAACAGATCGCCATCGTGATTCTGGCCCGGCCGTATAACGGATTTACAGATGATGCCAATATGGGAATCCCTCATAAACTGGCATCCAGAGGCATCCGGGTCCTTCCGATGGATTTTCTGCCGCTGGAAGCAAAAGAAGCAAAACGGCATATGTACTGGGGAATGGGGCAACGGTTGCTCAACGCGGCGGGTTTTATCAAAAGACACCCGCAGCTGTTCGCGACTTATATCACCAATTTTTCGTGCGGACCGGATTCATTTATCATTGGGTATGTCAGAGAACTGATGGGACGCAAACCCTGTCTGACCCTCGAACTGGACAATCACACGGCAGATGCCGGCCTGGAAACACGGATTGAAGCATTTCTGGACATCGTCAATGCGTTTGGTCATCTCCGGAGCGATCAACAGCAGCCTCGCAGGCCTTCATCATTTACCCCCGCACAAATGGTTCTTCACAACGGTACCGCCATGGTGAAGACCTCTTCCGGCAGCCGCCTCTCGCTGACAGATCCCCAGGTAACGATTATGCTGCCGTCGATGGGAAAAATCGCCACCGAATCGCTGGCAGCCGTTTTCCGGGGCAAAGGATTGCGCACATTTGTTCATCCACCCGCCACCGAACCCATTCTTAAACTCGGACGGGCTCATACCTCCTGCAAAGAGTGCCTGCCGCTGATCCTGACCACCGGCATGCTGTTGAATTATATTTACAACCATAAACAAAGCGATGAAGTTGTGGTGTATTTCATGCCGACAGGATCAGGTCCCTGCCGGTTCGGTCAGTATTACATCTTTATGGAAGATTTAATCCGGCGGCTCAATATCCCGGATGTGGCCCTGCTGGCCCTGTCGTCGGACAATGCCTATGCCGGTTTTAATAATGCGTTTCAGATCAGAGGATGGTGGGCGGTGATCGTATCGGATGTGATGGAGGATATCCGTTCCATGCTGCTGGCCAATGCTGCCGATCCTGACGCGGCCATGAAGCTGTTCAATGCCGCATGGGCATTGATCCTGACGCAGCTGGAAAACGGAAAATACCGGCAGCTTGAAGACAGTCTCCGGCAGGCTGTAGCATGCTTTCGTCATATTCCCATGAAAATTCCGCCCGAAAACGTACCGGTCATCTCCATTTCAGGTGAGATTTTTGTCCGGAGAGATTCGCTTTCCCGTCAGTATCTGACCGAGAAAATGGCTCAAAAAGGCTTTGCCACCACATGCTCTCCCATCGCCGAATGGCTTCACTACTCGGACTATCTGGTTACCGGCGGGCTTACGGATGATTATGTTTCAGTTCCCGACACCTTGTCGGTTCATTTAAGGCAGTATGTTAAAAAACGGTATGAAAAAAAGATCAAATCCATTTTATCCGATTCCGGACTGGTCCATGCCCATCCCATTGATCTGCCCTCCATCATGCGCCATGCCGAACCCTATCTGTCTCGTCAACTGGCCGGGGAAGCCATTCTAACGGTGGGAAGCGCGCTGAGCGAAATCGTTTCACAGGTCTGTGGTGTGATTGCCATCGGGCCATTCGGCTGCATGCCGAACCGGTTAGCCGAATCGATCCTTACCGAAAACATGAGCGGAGAGATAAAACTGGCATCAGACCCGGACAACCGTGACCTTCAATCCACGATCGGTGATCTGGACAAGCTGCCGTTTCTGGCCATCGAAAGCGATGGATCGCCTTTTCCCCAACTCATCACGGCCAAACTGGAAACCTTCTGTCTGAGAGCACGACGGCTGAATGAAAAAATACTGGGCACTCGCCCGTCAATCAGGTCCAAATGAAAAAAGCTCCGGATACCGCAAAATGACCGATCCGGAGCAATTCTCTCAGGGCAAAGGCCCTTAATCCGTGAAGATCGGATTCCACTTCTTGAATCCGACGGGGAGGTTCTGTCTAGCTGACAAGCATAATCGATATATCTTTTGCGCCGTGAATCACTTTCTGTGAGATACTGCCGAGAAAAAATTCCTTGATTCCGGACAGCCCTCTGCGGCCCATCACAAGGACATCATAATTCCCGAGTTTGAATTCTTCAAGGATGTCTGCAGCCACGCCTGTTTTTTTCATATCGACTTTAATAGAAATATTGTTTTCGAAAAAATCGGCTTTGAGCAGCAGGGCTCTGGCGTTTTCAACAGCACTTTCCACCAGCTTTTTCTTTTCCTGCTCAAGCGCACAAAACGTCCCCTGCTGAGCAATAAAGTAGGATGTCAACTCCGGGCTGCTCATATCACACAGCGCCGCCGTATCCTGCAAAACACACATCAGGGTAACCCTGCTGTCCGGTTTAAATATTTTCGTAATGAATTCAACCGCTCTCATCGCATTTTCGGAATCGTCCAATGCCACCAGTATCTTTTGCGTCATAGCTACCTCCTCTCTGAAAGTGTTGATTCTGTCATGCCTGAACGAAGGGCTGCAAATTTTCCCTGAATGCGGTGGTCTTTCTGCCCGCCTTGAACGTAAAAAATAATCAAATTTTCGTTCGGACAACAGCAATAGGCTCAAATTACAAACAGTCGGCTGAAAATTCGGGCCAAAAGCAGTTCTACCGCTTCCGGCTCAGATTCTGGCCCTCGAAATATACATTGAATTGGGCTTGATCATAACTGCGGCCATATTTTGCTGTGCGTAGCCTCTGAGTCCCGCCCGTTGCCGGCATCCCCCGGATCGTGCTGGAGAAGCCGGCAACGGGCGGGACGGACCCCGTGACATTGTGGCCGCAGTTATGATCAAGCCCATTGAATCATGTGTCCGATATTATCTTGTTTAAGCTTAAAAAACCTGCCCGAGGCCTCTTTCCGGTTCGCTGCACGGAATTAATCTGTAGTAAATTCTATTATGAATAGAATTCATTTTGCAAGAACAAAGTTATTGTTTAAAGAACAATCCATCGTATTCAACTGTTATAAGGCAGGTTGACGGATATTATCTTGCAAAAGTCCAAGATCCGGCAGTGGATGTAATTTTCTCTCTTGACACGGAAACGTCACACTTATAATGGATGTGTGATAAACATATCCATGCAAAGGGCTGATATGATCAGCACACACACGAAGATACAAAAAGACAACCCGAAACCGCATTGAACTAAGGAATAAATCTCTTTAGAAAGCAACCCGAAAGGAGACGATGATGTTATCTCATATTGTCGTATTTTGGCTGAAAGACGATTTGTCAGTCGAGCAGAAAGACAAATTTTGTGCCGGTTTGGAATCATTAAAAAAAATTGACTTCGCCCGGGTTGTCCATATCGGCACACCGGCTGCCACTGCTGATCGTACCGTGATCGATAAATCCTATTCGTTTGCGATCAATTCCGTTTTCCAATCAATGAGCGATCAGGACCAGTACCAGATTCACCCGCTCCACCAGGCGTTCTTACAGGAATGCGTCCCCATGTGCGCCAGGGTTAAGATTTACGATTTTGAATAGATAAAGGGTGTAAGGTGTAAGGTGTAAGGTGCAAGGTGCAAGGTGTAAAATAGCGGAGTGTTTTTTTATACCCTATACCCTCCTATACCTCATACCTTATACCCCGTTTCCCCGTTCCCCGTTCTTTTTTTCACATCATAAAAAACGGATCCACATCCACCGCCAGTGTCACCTGACGAAGAACTGATTTAAACGTTTTCTCCTCCATCAGCTTGCGGACAAATTCATGAAGGAGCCCGACATTGGGACTTTTATATAGAATCTGCCATCGAAAGCGGTTGGCAATCTTTGCCAGTGGAGACTCAACCGGTCCCAGCTGCTCCAGCTGATTCATAAATGCCGGATTGGCCTTCATCAATGAAAAACTGCATTCACCAAGAATCCGGGCATCCCGCTTTGTATCGTTCTTATCCCTGCCTGATATATTCAGCTGAATCATCCTGGAAAACGGGGGATAATTCAAAGACTTTCTGAACTCGATTTCCCGGTTGTAAAACCCTTCGACATCCTGATCCCTTGAGCACTCGATGCTGTAATGGTCCGGCGTATAGGTTTGCAGAATCACTTTTCCGGGAGTTTCCCCCCGGCCGGCTCTGCCGGCTACCTGGGCCAGCAGCTGAAACGTGCGTTCTCCGGAGCGAAAATCCGGAAAATTCAGCGACAGATCCGCGCAGATGATCCCAACAAGGGTAATATGGGGAAAGTCGTGGCCTTTGGCAACCATCTGGGTCCCGATCAGGATATCGATTGTTCGATTCCGCAGTCCCTTCAGCAGGGTTATCAAGGCCCCTTTTCTCAGGGTGGTGTCCCGGTCCATCCGGGCAATCCGGCGGTCCGGAAACAGCGCTTTTATCCCCGCCTCGAGCTTTTCGGTCCCCAGGCCCAGCAGATAAATCTTCGATGAGCCACAATCCGGGCAACTGATACCGAAGGGTCGGGTATACCCGCAAAAATGGCATTTATAGGCGTTTGCCTTCTGGTGGAGGGTCATGGAGATATCACAATTTTTACAACGAATCGCTTTGCCGCATTCCGAGCAGACCGCAAAATTGGCAAACCCCCGTCGGTTGAGGAACAGCAGCACCTGTTCACCCCGCTGCAACGTCTGCTTCATGGCATCGACCAGATCCGGGGTAAGATATCGGTTCATCCCCTTCATGTCCCGATACTCACGAAGATCAACCACCCGGATTTCCGGAAGCGGCTGCTGATTTACCCGGTGTCTCAGCTGCAAGCCTTTGAATTTGGAATGAACCACATTATATACGGATTGAATGGACGGGGTAGCCGATCCCAGCAATGCGATACAGTTCTGAAACTTCGCCCGCATGACGGCCAGATCTCTGGCATTGTAGGAAAAACTGCCGTCCTGCTTATAGGAAGGATCATGCTCTTCATCAACGATAATGACGCCGATCTGATCCAGCGGTGCAAAAACAGCCGATCTGACCCCGATGATGATGCTCGCCTCCTGATCCATGATGCGCTTCCACTGGTCAAAACGCTCGGTTTTTGTCAGCCCGCTGTGAAGAAGGGCGATGCACTGTCCGAACCGGGCGCGAAAGCGTCTTTCAGTCTGAGATATCAGGGCGATCTCCGGCACCAGCACCAGAACCGAAAACCCGTTTTGAACGGCTTCAGCGGCAATCTGCATATAGACCTCGGTCTTGCCGCTTCCGGTCACCCCCTCCAGCAGGTAGGTACAAAACCCCTTACCCATGGCCCCGCTAATGCTGGAAATAACGGTTTCCTGTTCCAAAGTCAGCGGCGGAGGGCTGTCAGGCTCAATAAGCTCTCCCAGGGGATCGGTGTAAACTTTTTTTTCACACGTCTGAATAAATCCCTTTTCGGTCAGGTAGCGGACCGATCCGCATCCTGACTGGACCCGCTTTTTTAAATGCGTTAATGAAATTTCTCCCTCGGATTCAATCGCCTCCAAAATGGCTTTTCGCTGCGGATAATACCGATCCTGTGGAATATCCGACCGGATTAACGACAAATATCGCTCGGTCCTGGGTACGGGCGTTCCTTTTTGAATATACCGGCGCGTAACGATCCACCCCTTTTTTTCCATTGAAAGAATCAGCCCGGCCGGCAGGGGACAGCCAATCTGACGGCTCAGGGTCTTGAGCCGGTTTGGCCCCTGGACTAATCGGGTTAATACCTGTTCGGCAAGCGGCGGAATACCGGATTCTGACAATACGGCAGCCCCTTTTCCGGTAATCTTAAGCGAGGTAACTTCCTTATCATTGATACCCGCAGGAAGGGCTTTTGTAATGACCTGCCCCAGAGGATACATGTAATACCGGGCAATCCATTTAAAAAGCGGAATCAGAGACGTCGTAAACAGCGGTTTTTCATCCAGCACATCCAAGATGTATTTCGTCTCACCGGCCGACGGCCCCCCGTCCGCATGCAGGGCGAGAATATAGCCGGTAACCGTCCGGTTGTGAAACGGAACCAGCACTCTCTTTGCAACCGCCACTATCGCCAGAAACGGCTGCGGCACGCGGTAGGTATAGGTCCCGTCTACCGGAAGCGAGACGGCCACTTCAATATATTCATATTCCGGGGATATACTCATGCTGATTCGGGGAAGGCCCTCTTTCCGTATGGGATGCGAAATTGATGGAAAATCATCAACGCTCATTTCATGGGAATTCAACAGGATGAGGTGTTTTTTCTTGACACGCTCAACGGCTTTTTCTTACTCTATATCATAAAATCAATAGTTGATGAGGTTCTTTTCTCTGCTGATTCATAGCCTGGCAGACCGGCTCCGGGGATCGAAACCGGAAAAGTCCGCCTGACGGTTTGAAATAAAATGGAAACGGGCTTGATAAACATGGAGGGATCTATGAACAAAAATTTTAAACAGATGATAGCTGTGCTGATAATTTCGGCGCTGGTGCTCATCCCTTTTGGTTCTGCCGCTATGGCTCAAGGCCATATGAACAACGATGAGCAGCTGTCCGGTGAAAAAATGGTTGCGGACGCGCTCCTGGTTCGCCCGGTTGGTGTTGTAGCCACAATCGCAGGCGCAGCCGTATTTATTGTTTCACTGCCTTTTTCAGCCCTGGGCGGGAACACGAAGACCGCATGGAAGAATCTGGTGGTCAAACCGGCAACGTTTACTTTCAAAAGACCGTTGGGAGATTTGTAGCATTCTTTCCATCCGACAGGATACCCTCACGTGTTAACGCCGGGCAAACGCGGACAAGCCTTCCGGCCAGATCAACAGAATACACCCCTCAGGATACCGAGCGCTGCCTGTGTTTGGCCGAAATGATCGGCGTGTTGACCACGAGCGCAGACAAATCATCAGATCGCTGAATATCGAGTTTTATGGTCTCCTTATCGATTTCAAAATAGCGTGAAATCACCTCCACAATCTCTCGTTGCAGCTCTCTCATAATATCATCGGTTACTTCCAGTTTGTCATATACCAGGGCAAACTGCAGCCTCTTTTTCGCTACATCCTTACTCCCGCCTTTACCAAAAATTTTTTGCAGTAATCCGTTTAACATTGATTCGCCTTATTTCCCAAAGCCAAGCTTATGGCTGATCTTTTTCCAGAACCGTTTTTGAGTTTGAGGAACTTCGACAGGAAGGTCCGGCTGCCCGTTGAGTCGCAGTGCAATCCGCCGGAATGCGTCCCCTGCCTTTGATTCCTTCTGGAGCACCAGCGGAACACCAGTATTGGTGGACACGACTACCTGCTCATCCATTTCAATCAAACCAAGGAGTTCTATCGCCAGCACCTCGACCACATCTTCATGGCTTAACATATCCCCCCGTTCCACCATTCTGGGAACGATCCGGTTCACCACAAGCTTCGGCGTAATGGACCGCGCGTACAACAGTCCGATGACCCTGTCCGCGTCTCTGACCGACGAGACCTCCGGAGTGCAGATCACCACCGCCTCATCAGCGGCCGCGATCGAATTCTCGAATCCCTGTTCGATCCCGGCCGGGCAGTCGATCAGGACAAAATCAAATTCCTCCCGTAACTGCCCGCAGAGCTGCCGCATGCCGTCAGGAGTCAGGGCGTTTTTGTTGTCGCTCTGGGACGCCGGAATCAGATACAGATTGTCCAGTCTTCTGTCTTTGATAGCCGCCTGCATGACCTTGCATCGACCGTGAACAACATCCACCACATTATATACGATCCGGTTTTCCAGGCCCATCACCACATCCAGATTCCTGAGACCGATATCCATATCCACCACCACAACGCGTTTTCCCTCAACAGCCAGTCCGGCGCCGATAGATGCCGTAGCTGTAGTCTTACCGACGCCCCCTTTGCCTGAAGTGATAACGATTACTTTTCCTTCCAAAGTGCACCTCTTGAAAACAGTTTTGACTGAACGCCCTCTATCGGACATATTGTCCGGGCTCTCATGTCATGGTATTAGATTTGATCCAATATTATCATCCCTGCGATTGAACCATATCCCGGAGGCTCGAGACTACCTGCGAACCTTACAGATGCCGGCTGTCCAATTCCGCCGGACCGCTTGCGGTCAGACGGCTCTCATCTGACCTGCGGCCATGGCAGGTCTTTAAACGGCTTGGCTTTCAAGTAGTCTTCCACAACGATCAATCCGTCTTCCACATGAGCAAACTCTGCAGCCCCTTCCGATGAAGCGGGAAGACCGGCTGCCACAAATCCGCCGATCTGGATCTGGGTCGGTCTGAAATCCAGCGCCACGATAATGGCCTCTTCATTTTCCGGCTGACCGGCAATCGCGGACCCGCAAAGACTGCCCATCACCAGAATATCTCCGGGAGCCACAATTTCAGCGCCCGGATTGACATCTCCCATGATCAGAAGGTGTTTTCTTGCCCTTACCTTCTGTCCGGATCGAACCCGGCCGGCCAGCATCAACACATCGCTTCGATGATACTGCCATGAATGGCCCATGTCCTGTCTTCGAACCTGTTCCTGCGCCAACGACCGTTTTATGGGGGGACCCGAAACCAGTCCGACATCGAAGGTCTGCTTTAAAAACGCTCCCAGATGTTCGATCAGCGGTTCGGAACCGTTTTCTTTTCCGGTATCAATAACAACGCGGGCATTGACGACCAGGTGTTTCATCCGCTCAAACAGTTTTATCAGATGCTCTTTTAATACTTCTTCCGGCTGGGCCGTATCCACCGTCACCCAGAGGCTGTCTCCCACCCCTTTCAATCGAACCGGTGGCATATTCTGAATCGGTTTGCTCATTTCATTTTGATTCACAGATCTACACTCATGAACTTGCTGTAAGGGTCTCGACAAAAATTAACTGCGCATGAATTATGCAGACTTTCGGATTTTCTCAAACCCGTGCAATTTATTTCTGCCGGGGTCGTAAGATACCATAGATGTCTTCAACTCATTCCCGGCGCTGCCGGCAAATAAGATGTCACTGATGGAGGACCAAGGCCATACGGGTCATAAAGCTTACCCTGAACGAAAAAGGTGCAGGGGAAACGACATGACAGCCAGCCATTTTTTTCTCAACGGGCTGAGCAACCCCCCGTTTTCTGTATGAATTGCCATGTTTTTATGCAACGTCAGGATTTATTCACATGGGTCAGAAAGGTATATAAAAGAATGGCTTGTGTGTCAAGCAGGAAACATCTCAAGATATGGTGCCGTTGGGGGTATTCAGAAAAAGAGAAAAACCGCTTCGATACCAATAAATATCAGAAAAATTGAATTGCCGCCCTCCTTGAACTTGAAAAAACAGGGCTTGATATCATACCTGCGGTCATATTTTGATGTGCGTAGCCTCGAAGTCCCGGCCGTTGCCGGCGTACGACATGGCGCGATCCGGGGAAAAGATGTCGGGGCCATGAAGCGTTAAAAAGCGCAAACCGTCCCCATCTCAAAAGCGGGCGGGGGGTAATTTTTTATTTATTCCGAGGCCCTTACCTTGATCTGAACCCTGTGATCCCTCAGATCGTACGACAACACGAGCTTTTCATTCTGTTTCAGATTTTTACTGGCCTCATGGTACTGTTCAAGGATTCGGGCCGCCAGCTCCTCTTCGGTTTCCGTGTCACAAATTCCTAATTTCGACCACTGTCTCGCCTCGAGTTCAAAGGCTTTTTGAACGATGGGATGAGAGCGGACCGACGGGTCAGGATAAGGGTCTTTTCCTCTTTTCGTCCCGGACCCCTGAGCATCCCCCTCAAGCATTCGCTTCCATATGGCTTCATAAACCTGAAGCGAATACATCAGATTATCCAGCCACAGCTCCAGCTCGGTGTTTCGAAATCCCGCCAGATACCGGTGAAGTATTGTTTCATAAGCCCGTATCCTGTTGATCAGGTCTTCAGGAAACGGGTGGCCGTATTTTTTCCGGTCAGAAACATATAACCGTACCCGTTGATCCATCTGATAGATCTGATTTTTAAACATTTTTAATTTCTGCAACATATCAGGAACTGAATCCATGTCACCCACATCCGCAAATCAGATAAAATGTGACCCTGCTGGTTCAATATGCGATTTTATATCGCCGGCGCTGTTGGATATCGGGCGCAAATGGCCACCCAGCTGTCCTTTGACCGGACATCCAGAATCTCAAAGCCGCAGGACATCATTTTGAGCAGCACGCTGTCCCTGTGTTCCTCGATAATACCGGAGCATATCAGCAGGCCGCCGGGATTGAGGACCATTGCGACACTGTCCAGGAGCGTGATGATCACATGGGACAGAATATTGGCTGCCGCGATATCAAATGTTTCTTCGACCCCGGTCACCAGATCCCCATGGGCCACCGTGAATTGATCCGGCCGGATCTGGTTCAGTTCCAGATTCTTCCGGGCCACCTGAACGGCCACCTCGTCCATATCGACACCGTGGACTTTTTCGGCCCCGAGTTTTGCGGCGGCAACCATCAATATCCCCGAACCGGTACCGATATCCAGAAAAGAGACATCGGGAGTGACATAGGTTTCCAGCATCTGAACGCACAGCGACGTGGTCGGATGCGTTCCGGTGCCAAAGGCCATTCCGGGATCAATTTCAATGACAATCTCCTCCTCACGGGGAAAGTACTCCCGCCAGGTCGGCTTGACAACGATCCGCTCGCCCACCTTCTCCGGCCGGAAATATTCTTTCCAGGAATTGGCCCAATCCTCTTCCTCGATTTTCCGGTATTCGATGCGGCAGCAAAGGTCCTGATCCGCTTCAAGCTGCCTGAGCGCCTGTTCGAGGCGCCGGCACTTGTCACAAGATGCGTCGGAATCCGGAAAATATCCGGTGACTGAATCCTTTTCGGCCCTGGTCTCGATCTGGTCCGCCCACCCCTCTTCCGGTTCCAGTTCAGGATCGGCCACGACCACCCCCTTCACGCCAAGGTTGTAAAATGCCTCTGAGATCAGATCCACGGCCAGTTGTTTATCGCCGGAATCAAATATAACCTGTGCTTCAATCCATTTCATGATGATCCGTCTTGTGTTTGAAGTTATTTATTTTTATTGTTTCCGAGACCCTGATACCAAATTTATGCTTTCCATACGAAAGGCTTACAAAATACCACAAACACATGACCTTGAAAAACCTTTATTGATATCGAAATCTGTCTCACCGCGGAGCAAACCGTAGAAATAATCGGTATTTCCCGGAATCCAGATCGGCCGGGATTTCATATCCCTCCGGGACAAGCAGGGTAAGCACCCGTCCGCTGGACGGATCCGGTATATTTTTTTCCCCTCTGCGATCTTTTCCGCCATTCGGCAGATGTCCGTACCGTTTTCTTGACGGCCGGCTGTTCAATAGCCTGGCCTCGACATGACCTGCCCGGTGGCAACCCGATCGTATTGTTGTCCCTCCAATTTTTGATGGCGCGCCAATGATAATTTCCATCCATACCCCCTGATCCGTGCGGACACACGAATGCCCGATAATTGGCCGATGCCAGTGAACCCGCTTCATACCTGCGTAATGCATCAAACGGCCGGTAATTCAATCCGGTGTATAAAAAATTCCTGTAGACAAAATCAGATAAGACCTGCTTCAACCGGTCTCAGATCGAACAGCAGCGTTTACGCTCTTATTTATTCATCGGCAGGATGGAGGATTTCTTTAATTTTTGACGAGGGCCTTAATCAACCGATCGCTTCAGACCATCCTGCAAGATGAAATTTTTCCTTGGGAGGATTGAAGTAGCCATACATCACATGCGGAAACCGACTTCGGATGGTCTGCAGCACCGTGGCCATTCCCACCGGTATGCCGTGGGACCCGGCCTTGTTCATGATGCTGATGTATCTCAGCGGATCAAAATTAAGATTCCGCCACTGGATCATGTGAATGGGGTGGCGGCGGATAAAGCTGAGCATTGCCTCCAGTTCTTCGGGAGTATCCGTAAACCCGGGGCAGTTCAGGTAATTGACGGAAACAAACTTTCCGGCATCAAGGGCTGTATCGATGCTGATTTCAACATCCCGCAGATGATACCCTGCGGGTCTGAAATACGCATGGTAACAGTCCTGCCGGACAGAGTTGAGGCTGACGCGCATGCTGTCCAGGCCGGCACCAAACAGCTTTTTCAGAACTGACGGCAGGCTGGCGTTGGTATTCATGTTAATGGTGCCCTCTGGTGTCCGGGAGCGGATCAGGCGGATGGCCGGCTCGATGACATCTGCCGCCAGCAGGGGATCGCCTTCACATCCCTGACCAAAACTCAACACGCTGTGCCTGACCTTCCGGATATGCTCCAGCGCGACTTCGGCGATCTCTTCCGGGGAAGGGGTAAAGGAAATCCGGCGCTGACAGCTGGAAATTTCACTCGTCTGCAGGGATATACAGCCCAGGCACCTGGCGTTGCAGGCCTGAGACGTGGGCAGGGGGGCTTCATAGCGTTTTAAAAAAAAATTTTTCCCCGCAGGACAGCCATACTCCAGCGCGCAGGTCTCCAGATGCCGTCGCAGCCGGTTGTCCGGCATTATCTTTCTCATCTGGCTGACGCCCCGGATGACATCTTCCCGTTTCATCAATCGTAAATCCTGACGCTTTTCACGGTCCACACAGATCACGGCAGAACGGAATTTTCCCCGGTACCAGCCGGCCGCGCCATAGGAAAACAGGGGCAGATAACCGGCAGTGTCGCGTTCCTGATAAGCGGTCACATAAGCGGTCACATACCCGGGAGAATTAAACGCGGCTACAGGAAATACCGCTTCGCCCGGAACAAATGGATTTTCCTTCAATGTCTCGATGCGTCGGGCTTTCATGTTGTAGACCACCGGGTAGCGATCCGGCAGAAACATCATTTCCCCGCCATAGGGCAGATTCACGGTCTGCTCAACCGTCAGCGGAACCTGAACCGGTCCGTCCATACCCACGGCGGCATATCCCTGAAGATCGAAAATTTCTCCCCGCTCATTGGCCACCACCGCCGTTATAAACGGAGGCTTCCTGCTGGATGATCGTCTGGATTGATTCCCTTCCATGAGTGTATCAAACCTCTTTCATATGTTTTTCCAAATGCCCGAGCTCGGGAAAAATCAGCGATTTGCAGGCCAGTTTACAGGCATTGATACTGCCGGGCATGCAGAAAACAGCCGTGGCATCGATCACCCCGGCCGTTGCCCGGGACATAAGGGCGGCCGAATCGATCTCTTCGTAACTGAGCTGGGCAAACAGGGCGCCGAACGCGGTAAGTTCTTTTTCAAACAAAGGACGGACGGCCTCGATCGTCACATCCTTCGGGGTGATTCCCGTTCCTCCGGTCAGCAGAACCGCAGCCGGGCGCAGGCTTTGGATCACTTCCTTTACGGTAGCCTCAATCACGGCGGCATCGTCCGGAATCACCTGATGAAACACCACCTCATGCCCTTCTTTTTCCGCTGTCCGGCTGATCCATTGGCCGCTTTTATCCTCCGCGAGCGTCCGGGTGGTCGATACTGTTACAACAGCGACCCTCACCTTTTCCGGAGCCTTTTTTTTATGCTCTTGCGTACTCATCATTCATAGTTTCCATTTCACTGGTTATCAATACACCGATTAAGCAACCACTTTGTGCATGCATCCATTCATTTCATTCTTCAGAAAAATACACATTTCTATCCGCATACCGCTCCCGATCAGGAGCCGCATTTTTGAACCATAAATGAAATTACCTTGCTTTTACAATCATTTTTTTTTATGAAGATCATATATATGGTTTCTATCGGGACAGATGGCTTCAATCCGACTGCGATCCTTATCCATAACATGACACAAGGGCCATAAAGACATCATTACCACTACCCTAACCGTCTACTACGCAGGATGATGACATGACATACCCCTGTACCGGCGTGATATTGGCTGGCGGGCTGAATTCCCGTTTTAACGGAAAAAACAAGGCCTTCATTCAAATCGGCGGGAAAAAAATCATTGACCGGCTGTATGAAACTTTTTCCGATCTGTTTGAACACATCATCATCGTGACCAATTCCCCGCTTCAATACCTGGTTTGGGAGGCGGATATCGTAACGGATATTTTCCCCTGCCGAAGTTCGCTGACCGGAATTCATTCCGGCCTGTTTTATACCACCACACCGTATGCGTTTTTTACCGCCTGTGATTCCCCCTTTTTAAAAAAAGAACTGGTTCAAGCCATCATGGGCCATATCGAAGAAAACATCGACATTGTTGTGCCGCAAACATCATCTGGCCTGGAGCCCCTGTGCGCCGTTTATTCCAGAAACTGCCTGAAGGCAGCCGAAAACCAGCTGATCCGGAAAAAATTTAAAATATCTCTTTTTTATGACAAGGTCCGCGTCAAACAAATTCCACAACAGGTCCTCCAAAAAACGGATGCACAACTGATATCTTTTTTCAATATCAATACCCCGGAACAGCTGAAACAAATTCTGGAAATGTAAACCTGATCGTTGCTTCAGCAATAAGGACTTGAAAAACATCCGATTGCCGCGTATGACATCGTAAACGGCATGTAAAGCCGTGATTATCGAACGTAAAAACCAACACCAACCAACAGGCAGATAGAACTCATGGACATGAACGAACTGATTCAAAGCATTAAACAACATCCTGATTTTGACAGGGTAGGCATGATCCTGTGCCATAACGGCGTTGTACGGGCCACCTCCCGGGAAGGAAGAAAAGTAACCGGCCTGAAACTGACGGTAGATCACGAAAAGCTCCGGCAGGTGATCGAAAAGCATAAAAAAAGGCCCGGCATTCTTGACATCCGGATACAAATCGTTGAAAATAAACGGCTGGCGGTTGGAGATGATGTGATGTTTCTGGTGGTTGCCGGAGATATCCGGGACAATGTCGTTCCGGCCCTTCATGACACCCTCAATGAGATTAAAACAACCGTCACCCGAAAAGAACAGTTTTTTGCAGACTAAACACGCATGTGGAGTACGAAATGACAGAATTTACACACCTCGACAGCAAAGGTCATGTCAGGATGGTGGATGTTACGGACAAGCAGCCGACCGTGCGAACGGCCGTTGCCCGGGGGCGGGTGTCTATGACGCAGCAAACCTTTGAATTGATTCAAACGCAATCCGTCAAAAAAGGCAATGTGCTGGAAACCGCCCGAATCGCGGGCATCATGGCCGCCAAAAAAACCTCGGAACTCATCCCCATGTGCCACCCCCTGAATGTAACCCACGTGGGAGTGGAATTTATCCCGGACATGAATTCCAACTCCATTGTCATCAACGCCACGGCCCGCATGTCCGGTCCGACCGGGGTTGAAATGGAAGCGTTGACGGCTGTATCCATAGCAGCGTTGACCATCTACGACATGTGCAAATCCTACGACAAGTCCATGGTCATCTCAGGCATCTGCCTGCTGGAAAAAACCGGCGGGAAAAGTGGCCACTTTATCCGGAAACATCCGCCGGAGCTGGTCGATTGAAATCCGCATTCAAGACACCACTGGTAACATGAAATCTTTATTCATCAACATTGCGGGGTTATCCGGAGTGCTGATCGCGGGAGCAATCGGGTGGATGGCCTCCAGCATCCGGTCTTCCCGTTACGTATCCAGCATCCGGATGGAACACCGGGCAACCATTTCAACACTGTCAGAAACTGTCCAGCGAAAAACCGAACAAAACGAGGCTCTGGAATCGGTGCTGAAAACCGCCGAACAGCAGATTCGTACGCTCAACGAACGGGTTCTGGACATTTCCCAGCAGCGATCAGCCGCCCTGGCCAGACTCGATTACATGCAGCAGATCGAAAAGACCCTGAATGAAAGTCGTCACGACAACAGCAACCTGCTCACCACCATCACAGAACTGAAACAGCGGCAGACCGGCCTTGAAACCGAAATCCGCAAAGAGCGTCAGGCAGCTGAAGAAAAAATCGCCTTTCTCGAACAGATGCGAACGCAGATGGAACATACGTTCAAGGCACTTTCATCGGCCGTATTAAAAGAAAACAACCAGTCGTTTCTGGATCTGGCCCATACCACCCTGTCAAAATATATAGACAGCGCCCAACAGGATATGACGCATCGCAGCAAAGCCATTGAAAGCGTTATCGATCCGGTCAAAGAGGCTCTGATCCGGTATGACCAACATATCCAGACCATGGAGCTGGCCAGGGAAAAGGCTTACGGCGGTCTTTCCCAGCAGGTGGTTTCGATGATCCGGACCCAGGATGCCCTTCAGAAAGAAACCGGAAAACTGGTCAAAGCGCTCCGGCTGCCCCATGTTCGGGGCAGATGGGGGGAAATGACACTCCAGCGGGTAGCTGAGCTTGCCGGCATGCACCATCTCTGCGATTTTTCCCTTCAGCATTCCTCAGACACGGATGAGGGGAAAATACGCCCGGATATGATCGTCAATCTGCCGGGAAAACGACAGATTGTCATCGATGCAAAAGCACCTTTGTCCGCCTATCTGGACTCTCTGGAGGCCGAAACCGATCAACAGCGGGATCAGCTGCTGGCCAGCCATGCCCGGCAGCTCCAGACCCACATTCATCAATTATCCCGAAAAGCCTACTGGGCCCAGTTTGATTCCATGCCGGAATTTGTGGTGCTGTTTTTACCCGGAGAAAATTTTTTCAGCGCCGCTTTGGAACAAAATCCTCAACTGATCGAAGAGGGCATTGAAAAAAACATCATCCTGGCAACCCCCACCACCCTGATATCCCTGTTAAAAACCATCTCATTTGGATGGCAGCAGGAAAATATGGCAGAAAATGCCAAATCCATCTGCCGGCTGGGGCAGGAACTTTACGAGCGGCTCTGCTCTATGGCCGAGCATATCAACCGCCTGGGCCGGGAGATAGACCGCTGCTGTCAGACCTATAACCGGCTCATCGGATCGTTTGAAAGCCGGGTGTTAACATCCGCCAGAAAATTCGGTGACTTTGGCATCAAATCCGGAGCAGAGGCACAGCTGTCAGCCATCAACCCGGTTGAGGTAAAAACCCGCAGCCTTCGATCCGCCCCTTCGGCTCAACTGATTTCATTGACCCCTTTTGAAGATTCTCAACCGGATATCCATGAAAAACGCTGACCGGTCGCCCCGGATAGCCCGCAAAACGGCGACGTTAACCACAGCAATTCTGTGTATACTATGGCTGTGCATCGGCGGGTGCAACACCCTTTCAATCCGTCATGACGGCACTGAATCGGTCCCCGGGGTCATGATCAGAGTGCCTGTCAGCCAGTATCCGGAGTTCACGGACGACATGAACTATGATGATGTTGAATTTGCCGTCAGACAGAGTCTGTCCTACCTTGAAACCGTTTCCCCGGACACACCGTTTACCTTTGGCGATGAGGTCTATGATACCCGGCACATGACCGCCTCTTTGACCCATTTTCTAAATTTTATTCATACCCGGCCAGTCAAATCCGAACTTCACCGCTTTATTTATGATAACTACCGCGTCTATCAGTCTGTTGGAAACAACCGGAGCGGCCGGGTCCTGTTTACCGGCTACTACGAACCCGTTCTTCAGGGAAGCCCTGAAAAAACCGACCGATTCCGGGTTCCGGTATATACCCGCCCGAAGGACCTGATTTCAATAGACCTGTCACCGTTTTCACCCCGATTCAAGGGCGAACGGATTATCGGCAGGTTTTCCGGGCAGACCATCGTGCCGTATCCTGATCGAAGAGAAATCAATGGCAGCGGTGCACTGGATGGCAAGGCGGATATATTGGCCTGGCTGAAAGATCCGGTCGATCTGTTCTTCCTCCAGGTTCAGGGGTCCGGAAAAATATGCCTGACTGACGGATCCATTCTCAACGTACATTACCATGCTTCAAATGGCCGGCCCTACCGAAGCATCGGTCGCCTGCTGATCGAAAAGCAGAAAATACCGCGGTCCGGGATGTCCATGCAGGCCATCCGCTCTTATCTGAGCCAGCACCCGGATGAGCTTGACGAGGTGCTGAACTACAATCCGAGTTATGTTTTTTTCAAACCCGAACCCGATGGCCCTCTGGGATGTTTGAATGTCAGACTCACGCCCGGAAGATCCGTTGCACTGGACCGGCGGATATTTCCACCAGCCGCGCTGACGTTTATACAGACCCGCAAACCTGTAATTGACGGAAATGGTGAAATCAGAAACTGGCGGAAATTCAGCCGATTTGCAATGAATCAGGATACCGGTGGCGCTATCCGGGGACCGGGCCGGGCAGATCTGTTCTGGGGAGATGGCCCTTATGCTGAAATCGCATCCGGTCACATGCAGCACCCCGGCACCCTTTTTTTCCTGGTGTTAAAACCGGATGCCCGGACAAAAATGGTTGAAATCCGAAAACCGGGCATCCGCGCAACTCTTGACTGATGGCCCGAAGCCTGTTTCGAGGCCTGTTTAAATCCTCTTGACTCTTTACCTGATTCTAAGTACTAATAACTTATTTTCTGATAAATTGATTACACATAAAATATAATCTCTTTAAATTTCCTTACAAGGAGAACCACATGTTTGGCATGGGAATGCCGGAAATCATACTTATTCTGGCCATCGCTCTGATCGTGATCGGGCCCAAAAAGCTGCCGGATCTTGCAAAGTCATTAGGCCGTGCGCTGGGAGAATTTAAAAAGGCCACACGGGAATTTAAACAGACCATTGAAATCGATGACGAAATTAAAACGGCTAAAGAAACCATCGATGACATAAACACGGATATCCGAACCTCCATCCATGCAATAGATAAAACGCCTGGAGAAACCACCGAAGCTACCTCTGAAACCGCCCCTGATGAAATAAAGGGACAGGGGAAGCACACCGGGTCAAAAGGCTCTTCACCCCATGAATGATGCTGAAAAACTTCCGTTTACCTCTCATCTTGATGAACTTCGCCATCGATTGATTGTCAGTTTCATCGCTGTCGGTGTCGGTTTTGCTCTTTCGTACGGTTTCAAGGAAAAGCTGTTTGAAATTTTAACGCATCCGCTGGTATCGGTCATGAAAACCGGTGATACGCTTATTTTCACAGGCCTCCCCGAGGCCTTCTTTACCTACCTGAAGGTATCGTTTCTTTCCGGACTCATGCTGGCCGCGCCAGTTATCCTTTACCAGTTCTGGATGTTTATCGCTCCGGGCCTGTATAAAAAAGAACGAAGCGTGCTGTACCCGATTGTCATTCTGTCTTCTTTTTTCTTTATTGGCGGAGCCCTGTTCGGTTATTTTATCGTTTTTCCCTTTGGGTTTGAGTTTTTTTTAAGTTTTTCAACCGAATTTATCAAACCCATGCCGTCAATGAAAGAATATCTCTCTTTTTCTTCAAAATTACTCATAGCATTTGGAGTCGTATTTGAAATGCCTCTGGTGATAACTTTTTTAGCCAGACTGGGCCTTGTCAGCGTCGATTTTTTGAAAAAGCAGAGAAAATATGCCATTTTACTGTTCTTCATCGGGGCAGCCCTGTTAACCCCGCCGGACGTGGTTACGCAGATCCTGATGGCGCTTCCGTTAATGCTGCTGTATGAAATAAGTATTATCGGAGCTAAAATTTTCTCAAAAAAAAGTAAGTCTTCTTCCGACAACGAAGCATGAATGAATATCCCTTATACTCTTTCCCGTTGACAGATTCATGTTTACTTGATACGAATTTTTAGAGTACTTCAATTTAAGATATGGGGTAATACATTTAACATTAACTTTAAGGAGGAGGTTATGAGAAAAAAAGGGTTATCACTAGTCATGGCTCTGGCCGGATTTTTCTTTCTGTTCGGCGCAACCGTATATGCTGCAGATTGTCCTGCCGGTATTAAAATGGACAACAAGGCTTATGCCGCTCATAAAAAAGGCATCGTCGATTTTTCCCATCAGAAACACTACACCGATTATAAAATCGGCTGCGGCGAATGTCACCACGATGCCACCGGAAAACCGCTGGCAACCCTGAAAGAAGGTGATGCGGTTCAGGGCTGTATCGAATGCCACAAAAAACCCGCCAAGGCAAAAGCCAAAAAGGGTGAAAAACTGACCATGGCGCAGAAGATGGAGTACCATGCGGACGCCGTTCATGAAAACTGCATCAGCTGCCACAAAGACTTCAACAAAAAGAATAACACGAAAGCCGCACCGGCCACCTGTGCAAAGTGCCATCCCAAAGTCAATTAACACCGCTCAGCTGAATCACCAGTAATACAGAGGGCAGCTTCGTTCACACGAACAGGGCTGCCCTTTTTTTCGAATTATTCTTTCTGACTTACGCATGGACTTATCCGTTATCTCCATGATATTTATATCCGCCACCCGGGGCCTCGACAAAAATACGCCGTGCTGCCGGAATGGTACGTATCAAGGATGCTCATTGTATGGGTATCCCGGGCTTGATCATAACTTCGGCCATAACGTCGTGAGGACCGTCCCGGCCATTCCCGGCATCTCCAGCACGATACGGAGGAAACGATCGGGACTTCGAAACTACACGTAAGAGGATATGGCCGCAGGTACGATCAAGCCCCCTTGATGCAACCCGGGAGACGAACAAAAATGCAGGCGGGGTGGTGTAATTTATTTTTACATAGGCCCTTAAGCTTGCCTGACCTCTGCAGATATGGTATTCAATAACCGATTTTATCTAAAGATTCAATGAACAGGTATGATGGCTATGTAAAAAGTCATATTCAGCCCTTGTTTGTCATTCGACTAAAAAGAGAAGTCCAGGCGTTTTAGTGCGTTCTGGATTCCCGCCTGCGCGGGAATGACGGGTTTGGGTAATTTTTACGAGCTCATCAGGCATGTCACTTGAAATTCTGTTGTCCCTTGTCCATGATGCCGTTTACACCCCCGCAATGATGAGGGACGTTGAAATGTATTATCTTTTTGCGTCATCCATATGACAGCTTGTATTTTGATCAATTTGTTTTTACAGGGAGTAAGTTATGATCACAGGATGTTTCACCGCACTGATTTCTCCTTTCAGAAATGATGCCGTTGATTATGAGGGACTGGAAAAAATAGTGGATTTTCAGATTCAAAACGGCATCAATGGAATTCTTGCCGTAGGAACTACCGGCGAAAGCCCCGCATTGTCATGGCAGGAACACAATACCATTGTTGAACATATTGCAAACCAGTGCCGGAACCAGTGCATCTGTATTGCGGGTACCGGAAGCAACAATACAAAAGAGTGCCTTGAAGCAACCAAACATGCGCAAAAGGCCGGGGCAAACGCCGTATTATTGGTGGACCCGTATTACAACGGACCGAGTTCTCTGGAAATCCGACGGGAATATATTGCCCCGGTTGCATCGGCATTTCCGGATATAGACATCATACCGTATATTATTCCGGGCCGAACCGGAACAAAGCTGCTTCCCGAAGATCTGGCGATTTTACATGAAGAATATGAAAACGTACAAACCGTCAAAGAAGCGACCGGGGATACGGCGAACGTGAAACGAATCCGTGAACTGTGCGGGCCGGATTTTTCCATACTTTCCGGTGATGACGCGCTGACATTCGATATGATGACAAATTCTGTTATCCGTTGCTCCGGGATCATCTCCGTAGTATCCAATATCGCACCCAAAGCGGTAGCCGAGATGGTTGAATTGATCCAGATGAATCAGCTCGCCGAAGCCAGGGAAATATCAGACGCACTGATGCCGCTATTTAATCTGGTGACTTTCACGACCACGGAAAAAACGCCATTTGGCAATGTGGTATGCCGGGCCAGAAATCCATTGGGTATTAAAGTGCTCGTTTCACTTCTGGGAATGCCGGCAGGAAGATGTAGAAGGCCTCTTGGAAAAGTCACTCAAAATGCCATGGCAATCATCCTGGAAACCGTTCGATCCGTAAATCGGACTCATCCCGAGATCCTGAAACCCGCTGCAGACTATTTCGATATCGATATTGAAGAACGCCTCTATCACCAGTCAAACCTAGAAGGGTTGTGTTATGAAACGTATTGATACAGGTTTTTCTCATACATCTGACATGATTGTAATTTTATTCGGCCACTGAGCAGAGAGATAGGTGAAAGGAATTCAACCGCCTTTCACCTTGATTGTTTCAAAAACTTCTTTTTTTTATATCCCCCACAACTTTTTGCGATGCCGTCATAACTTACATCTTGATTTAACAGATAGTTGTGCTATTTCTTTTAAAAAATATCTCTGACACGTTAACACGGTTCCCGAACAGCAACACAGCAGTTACCCGAAATGGTCACTTCTGTATCAGAAGCAGGAGGTATATGTCACTTTCAGGGAAAACTCACCCCTTGAAATCCAATGGTCTGATGGTTCTTTCCCCCTTCAGACGGATACCCCGTCGTGAATTGCCATACGGCTTTCAGTGACCAGACCGGATATCACCGCCTGATTGACAGATCCTACCCGATCGGTCTCTAAACGTTAACTCGTGGATTGCGCAATAACTGTTTTTGAGCATTCGTATCTACCGAACAACCCGATACGGATCGTCTCTAACATGAATGTCGATGTTTCTGATCAGGTTCACCGGCTGGACCGATAGAAGCAATTTCCGGACTTACTGAAGGAGTTTTACATGCAGATTAATATTACAAAAGCACAGCAGTTAAAACCACTGCCGGATGATTCCGGGCTCGGATTTGGAACCCTCTTTACAGATTATATGCTGAATATGGATTATGATCCTGAAAACAGGTGGCATAATCCCCGAATCGAGCCGTATGGCCCTATCCAAATGGATCCGTCCACCATGGTTCTTCATTATGGGCAGGCCATATTTGAGGGGCTCAAAGCGTTCAGGACAGAATCCGGAGACATTCGTCTGTTCAGGCCCAAAGACAATATCAGACGGTTCAATGAGTCCGCCCGGGCCCTGTGCATCCCTGAACTGGACGAACAATTTGTCCTGAAAGCAATAAAAGAACTGATTCGTCTTGAACAGCACTGGGTTCCTAAAGCAGCCGGAACCTCTCTGTACATCCGGCCCACCGTTATCGCCATGGATCCGTTTCTGGGGGTAAGGGCATCAAGCACCTACCGGTTTTTTACGATTCTTTCTCCGGTCGGTGCCTATTATCCGGAAGGATTCAATCCGGTCAGTATCTGGGTCACCCGTGATCATGTTCGCGCGGTCAGAGGCGGTCTCGGTGAAGCCAAAACCCCGGCCAACTATGCAGCGAGTCTGTACGCTGGTGAAGAAGCCCATAAAAACGGCTATACACAGGTCCTGTGGCTGGATGGGATAGAGCAGAAATACATCGAAGAAGTCGGCTCCATGAACATTTTTTTTGTCATCAACAATGAAGTAATCACCCCCATGCTCAACGGAAGCATTCTTCCGGGCATTACCCGGGATTCTGTTCTTCAGCTGGCCAGAAATTGGAATCTGAACGTCTCCGAGCGAAAAATCAGCATTGACGAGGTCATGGAGGCCAATGACAGGGGAACGCTGCAGGAAATTTTCGGCTCCGGTACCGCGGCGGTCATTTCACCGGTTGGCGAACTCAAATACGGGGACAGGGTGATCCGCGTGGCCGATGGGAACGTTGGACCACTGGCTCAAAAATTCTTTACGGCCATCACGGATATTCAATACGGCAGATCCGAAGATACAGCGGGCTGGATTGAGCCGGTATAAATATTTCCTGATTTTAATCAATGCTTAAAAGGGGCCGGACATAAAATATATGAACCATCTTCCGTCATTCATCAAAAAAATGGATATCGAAGGGCTCCCAAAAGTAGCGATCGATACGTTTGCATATTATTATAAAAAATTGGTATCCGGATCCACAGGTCTTGTGTATGACAAAGATATAAGGCCTGTGGATCCGGACGAAATAGAGACTTCCGGACATCTCAAGCCGTATGCCGATTACGGAAATCAAATGCTGGGGCATGCCGTGATGCTGGTGTTAAATGGCGGCCTTGGAACCAGTATGGGCCTGACTCGGGCCAAATCCCTTCTCAAAATAAAAAACGGATATTCATTCCTTGAAATCATCACAAAACAGGCAGAGGCCGATCATGTAAAACTGGCATTTATGAACAGCTTCAGTACCCATGACGATACGATGGCCGCTCTGAAGGCCATCCACCCTGAAGAATTTCCGCTTTTATTCATGCAGCATAAATTTCCGAAAATACTGCAGGACAACCTGTCACCCGCCCTTTGTCCGAAAAATCCGTCACTTGAATGGAATCCACCCGGGCACGGGGATATCTATACAGCCATGGTTACGTCGGGCATATTGGATTTTCTCCTGAGCCAGGGCATTACCTATGCCTTTATTTCCAATTCGGACAACCTGGGAGCGACCATGGATACATCGCTTCTGGGATATTTTGCCGAAAAGCAACTACCGTTCATGATGGAGGTTGCCGAAAGAACGCCGGCGGACGCCAAAGGAGGACATCTGGCCCGACACAGAAACGGACGTCTGCTTCTCAGAGAATCGGCCCAGTGTCCTGACGAAGAAATCGAAGCCTTTAAAAATATTTGCCGGTACCGATTCTTCAATACGAATAACATCTGGATCAATCTGCAATTTTTAAAGCAGCTGACTCAAACCCGTCAAACCATAGAGCTTCCCATGATTGTCAATCCGAAAACGATCGATCCCAGGGATATGAACAGTCCGAAGGTATTTCAGATTGAAACGGCAATGGGATCGGCCATATCTTTATTTGAAGGGTCAATAGCGGTAAAAGTGCCGCGTTCCCGTTTTTTTCCGGTGAAAAAATGCGACGATCTGCTCACCGTCCGGTCAGACTGTTTTCAGTTGACCGAAAATTTTCAACTGATCATGAATCCGGATCGACTTTTCGACCTCCCGAAACTGTCTCTGGATCCCCGCTATTACGGGAAAATCGATGACCTGAATGCCCGATTTCAATTTTCAACGCCTTCACTCATAGAATGTGAATCATTGTCAATTAAAGGAGATGTGTTTTTTGAAGATCAGGTTTCCATCAAAGGACGTGTCCGGATTAAAAACACGAAAAATACTGCCGGAGTCGTTAAAGAAGGAACCATCATTGATCATGACATGATATTCTGAGCCATTCGGTTTTCTGGATGCATAGGAGTTTTGGGCTTGATCATAGCATGGATCAAATTCATTTTTAGAGCATGGCATCACGTTCTCGTCATTGCCGCCTTTAAGAATGTTATAAACTAAAAATTTTCTGTTTCTTATCTTTTGCCTCAAACGAAGTGCTCCTCAAGCGATAGCGGTCCCTATGTCCGCCCGCAAGAGCGCTATCCAATTATTTATCCGCATCCTGCCGGTTATACACGTAATAAAATTTCATCACCTTTGAGACATACTCCCGGGTTTCCTTTATCGGTGGAATACAGTTATACTGGTCAACCTTTCCCGGCCCCGCATTATATGCTGCAATGGCCAGTTGGAAATTATCATTATACCGCTGAAGAAGGTTTTTGAAAAATCGTGATCCCGCCATGATATTTTCATAAGGGTCAAACGGATCCTCAAGATTCAATACCGTAAAATTTTCCGGCATAATCTGCATCAACCCCATCGCTCCTGCCAGGGACACGGCTTTTGGGTTAAAATCGGATTCCACCTTTATCATCGCCTTTATCATGGAAAAAGGGACCCCGAAGGTATCAGAGGCCCGGACGATGATGTGATCATATTGATCCCTGGGAAATCGATCCGAATTCAACGGTTCTTCCCGGATATAAACACTGTATTGTGACGAGGTTGGAACATTGGTAAAACACATCACCCCTTCTTTATTGATATACCGGTATATATCCGGATAGCCGGACGCTGGAAAGCTCATCCACACAATCCCTGCCATGACACTGAAAACAAACTGTTTACAGCAACTTTTCAAGACGGTTCTATTCCCATACAAAATTATTTATAAACACCTTATCAACAGGTTTATGAACATTTTCTGATCATGACCTCAGCGCCGGCCATCGTCAGGGCTTCCTCAAAAACAACTTTACCTTTTAAGCACCGATACATCCTGCCTGCATTTCGAAAGCTGGGAATATAGCGGATGATCCGCTTTCGTGCCTTGCCGGGCAGACACCCCAGCACTTAAAATGACGAATATTTTTAGTGACTTAAAAAGTTATAATCATTATATCAACATAGTTACGGACATGATGAACAAAATATTGAACGAGCATAGGGCCTCAGGATAAAGCCTTATGTGATCCAATCCAGACCGCAAAAATAATTTTTATTTTTTCCGGCCTTTGGAGCGTGAGACAAATTTCATTATATCCGTCTGTTAAAATCAAAAGCGCAAACCGGTTTGTGCTTATCAACACGTTATAAACAATCTTACCAACAACGCCGGATTATTCCTGGTACCAGGCCTGTTTTTTCCGATACTGGTCATACTGTCTCAATATAAATTTCCCCGGAAAATCGGCATGGGACAGATACGAAAGGGAACTGTCGAGAAAAAAATCACATACTTCCTTAAGCACCCGATCCTTTTCCTTTTCATCAATAAACACCCGTTCTCTTTTTTGTTCGAATGTAACGGTCACACCCAGCGCGTTTCTGATATCGCTGATATCCGGCAATGATCCTTCACAACCGGCAAAAGCGGTTTCATCCACCGTAATTTCAATTTCGGAAATCATGGTGATAAACCAGCGCCCTCCGGTAATTTTTCTTGATGCGTCGTAAATTTTTAACACCTGATGATTATTCAGATCCATAGATTGAATCAGTCTTTTATCCATATCATTTCCCCACAACAAAATTGTCAATAACTCCGTACTTATAAACATTCTACGGTCTATCCGTCCGAAATCGGGCCAATGCATCGTGCCCCTACACCGTTGGCTATCAACTTTTTTTTAATTTATGTGGCTAAAAAAACAACGTTGTTCAAAAAGAAAAAATTGATCCGCGCTTATCCGCGTAAATCCGCGGCAAAAAATATTCATACACTGTTAAAATAATTTCAGCTGCACCTGCCCGCCGTCCTTATCGTGCCGGTCAGATTTTATCCTGCCCGTCTCATGGGTCCTCAAACGGATTTCGATTTCCGGAATAAACGGAGACGGTTCTCTGATCCGGCATTTACCATATACCATGCGCTTTCTGGAATATGTCAGATACAGCCTTTCTTTTGCCCGGGTCATGGCCACATAAAACAGCCTTCTTTCTTCATCCGGATCCGTCGAGGCCTGATCCGGCCGGCTCAAAGGAATCAGGTCTTTTTCACATCCGGAGATAAATACCACGGGAAACTCCAGCCCCTTGGCGGCATGCATGGTCATCAGCGACACTTTTTCCACCTGATGATTCCAGGTATCCGTATCGGTCTGCAGTGCAATCATCGAAAGAAATTCCCGGCTGTCTGTTCCGAACGACGCCGCCTGCCTGATCAGATCATCTATTGTTTCCTGAATGCGGATGGTGCCGCTGCTCAGCTCACCGCCATGGGTATGTTTAATAAAATACATCAGTTTCTGATCAACGGTAAGATTTTTCACCTGATCACTGAGTTCGAGTAACAGGGTCACATTGTGATATATTTTTTTCTGCTGGAACAGACTCATACCGGCAATGGGCAACCGGACGGCATGGATCATGGCATCCTGAATCCCGAAATCATTTTGATACCCCCATGTTTTGAACGAGTCCAATGTCTTTTTCCCGGACTGATGTCCAATTGCCGCCAGCACCCGTTCAAAATCCGCATATGATCCCAGGCCATCTGTCAGTTTCAGCAAGGATATCAGCCGGCATACCGGCTCTGATCCCCACACGCTGTCCCGGCTGACCCGTTGAAACGGAATACCGGCGGCATCAAATATATCGGAAAATACGTTCGCCTGCACCCCTGTCCGGAATAATACCGCAATATCTGAAAAACTATACGACCGCATATCGTTTGACGGGTCCACATGGTCAAAATCCATCGAATGGAACCCGATTCCGCCAACCAGTTGTTCTATCTGCTTACCGATGGCCACCGCTTCGGCCGTTTCACTTCCCTGTTCAAGAATCGATATGGTTTTGACCCCGTCGATATTTGAATAAATCCGGGAACTGTCTTCTTGATGCTGACAAAAAATAATCTGATGAGATGCCTGTAAAATCGTTTCGGAAGACCGATAATTTTGCGTCAGCCGGACCACTTTGGCCGAAGGGTAATCATCGATAAAACGCGCAAAATAACCGGTATCCGATCCTCTGAATCCATAAATGGACTGATCCGGATCGCCGATCACGCAAATATCGGCCTTTCCGGGCGCAAGGGCTTTGATCATCCGGTACTGAGCATGATTCAGATCCTGATATTCATCGACAAAAATATACGGATACCGTTGTCTGCAAACCTCACAAAACGCCGGATCGGTTTCGAGTATACGGACCACATTAAAAATCAAATCTTCATAATCCATGCATTTTTCAACAGCTAAAAGATGTTGATATCTGGTGTATACCGCTCTGAATTCATTGATCTGCAAATTTCCGACAACCGTATCCAGATTTTCCTCAGGGCTGATGATCTGCTGTTTGGCCGTTACAATCCTGTCAAGCAGCGCACTGGGCGAAAGGGTCGGTTCAATGCCGGCGCCTGTGAGCTGACGAACTGCTTCACGGATCATATATCGGCGATCCGCTTCATCCAGAATAAAAAAACCGGTGCTGCCGGATGTTTTGTCTTCCAGAGAAATCAATATCTTCAAGCACAGGGAATGAAACGTTCCGGCCCATGGCAGTACCTTGGAAGGTGCCAGCAGGAGCCGAATACGGTCTTTCATTTCCCGGGCGGCCTTACTGGTAAAGGTAACGGCCAGTATCTGCTCGGGCGAAACCTGCCTTTCCACGACGAGATAGGCCATTTTATGGGTAATGGTGCGGGTTTTTCCAGTGCCCGGTCCGGCCACAATCATGATCGGTCCTTCATGGTGAAAGACCGCTTCCTTCTGCCGGTCATTTAACCCGCAGATCGTTAAATTTAACCGATCCGGTACGGACAGAGACTGTTGGACCGGCTCAGAATGGATCGTATTCATCCTTTTCTGATGAGGTGAAACTTTTACATCGGAAGATTTGGAAATCAAACGCATTTTACGGAACCCGTCGCTTCGGTTATCAGGCACCGGAACCGTAAACAGGGATTTTTGGCCTTTCAGTCGCTCTCGCTCATCTATATCAAATATATTAATCGTACCATATTCACCATCATATCCGGGAAGAATACTCACCTGCTGTTGACGTACCCGGTTAATGGCCTCTGCCAGCAGGGGAATGCCGATCCGTTCAATTTCCTGTACGGGCAGGCAATGAAGAATATCAAATTCAGGTCCCAGTTCATTTACCGCTGTCTGATACCGGCTCTGAACCGTCTTGGTATCGGGTCCGACCTTGAAAATTTCAGCCAGTATGTCCGTTAAGGGAATCAGACTGTAAAACGGATGTGTCTTTTCCGGCCTTCCGCCTTCCGGCCGATCGGCCAGGGCCTCCACCCGGTACAGCACCCCGAGAGTCAGGGGCTTTCCGCATACCGGACAGATTCCTTTATACCGGATGGAATCATCCGGCCTGCACCGGATATCACAATTTCGATGTCCATCCAGATGATACTTCCCCTGTTCCGGATAAAATTCAAAGGTGCCGAGAAACTGTGCAGGATCCCCGGTTTCCATAGCGTTCCGGATAGCCGAATAGGACAGCTGGGTATCAAACCAGTTGGCCTCCCGGCCCAGCTTGGCCGGCGAATGAGCATCCGAATTGGAGATCAACGTCAGCCCGTCAAGATCTGACACCCTCCAATTCATGGACGGATTTGAAGACAGACCGGTTTCCACCGCAAATATATGGGGCGTGAGATCTTCAAAACACTCTTTGACCGAATCAAACCCGGATCTGGACCCCAACATCGAAAACCAGGGCGTCCAGATATGTGCCGGTACCAGAAAGGCCCGCTCAGAGGTGTCGAGCACCACTTCAAGAAGATTTCTCGCATCCAGTCCTAAAATCGGTCGTCCGTCAGATCGGATATTTCCAATCCGCTCCAGTCGGGATCTGAAATCTGCTGCCGTATCCAGATCGGGCATAAAGACCAGATTGTGGTTTTTCCGGGTTTTGCCGTTTTTCTTATAAATATTGCTGATCTCGCATGTCAGCAGATATCGGACCGGCTGACGGCAGGATAATGGAACGTTATCATCACAGGCCTGCTGAATATCATCTTTGAGTCGGAAAAGACCTTCTTCTGCAGGAACCAGTTTTTCTTTAATTTCGGCAAACCAGCCGGGATGGGTGAAATCCCCGGTTCCGACCACCTGAATTCCTTTCAGCTGGGAATACATATTGATATGTTCCAGGTCCAGATTTTTGGCCGTTGCTCTCGAAAAGTGGGAGTGAACATGTAAGTCCGCAATAAATTTCATAATAATTCATTCAAAAAGTCAGTTATAAACAAGTTATAAACAATTCATTTAGCGGTTGTTCATAAACCGCTAAATGGTGATGATACGATCGTCAATATTGTGTCAGTTATATACATTTTCCATTCTTATGATCATATGCTTTAATTTTCAAACATTATCTGCACAATGTTTTCATAGGGTCTGTATGATTTATTTTTTTTATAATATAAAAGAGTTATGATAGTTGTTATACTTATCATCCCCCCTTACATATCTTTTATATTTTATTAAATATATTATAGATGAATTATAAAACAGTTTTTAAAAATCAAATTTCGATGTATTTTTTTATACAGGGTATTGGCGACATCAAATTAACGGATTTAAGAAAAACAGATCTTCCCGAAACCCTTTCTCATATTTTTTCCAGCGGCGTTGATTATTGATGTTTAAGTTGAAAATTGTATTTCTGCGGGTTACAGGAATAATATTAACGTTTATATCTGTATAAACAGTGATGAAAATCGTGTTAATGAATTGTTATTTATCAACACGATTTATTGCGGTGTTGATATGACACATATTTTAAACAATTTTCTCAATGAGTTTTAAGATACTATATCTGATAAAATTAGCTAATTTTATCAGTCACTTATAAAGTTATTGTATTTATTGACATCATTATTATTTCTTTTAGTTATATTAATATAAATAATAAAAGAGATTAATATAATCTGCTCTTATCCACGATGAAAAAATTACGGAAAGCCGCTCTTTTGAAGAGTTTCAAAAAAATCTTGTAAATAATATTCAGGCAATATAGGATAAGTTTTTTAACGTACATCCTGCAACATATTGAAAAACGATATCCAACCATCTGGATCTATTCGATTGTAACTGAACGTACACCGGAGATGTATAATGGGTCTTTTGTCCTCTACGGTATCTCTGACACGCTATAAGGTCGAAGGGAACCTCAAACAACCTGTTCTTGACACAATTGCCGATGGGTTGAAAAAATATGTCATTCGAGATATTGATGATGATGTTCCAGACCGAGCGGTTGGCTGGACATCATTTGAAAATTCGTTTCACCCGGATTTTGAAGGATCTTCTTTTAGTATCGGAGAGCTGCTGGTATTCTCACTGCGAATCGATAAAAAATCGATACCGGCCAAGGTGATTCAAAAACATTTCAAAATTGCATCGGCAAAACGTCTGGCTGACAGTGGAAGAGAGTACCTTTCCCAAAATGAAAAAAAAATGCTCAAGGAAGAGGTGATTAACCGCCTCAATCTTCGCATTCCGTCCACACCGAATATCTATGATCTGATGTGGGATTATGAAAACGCTGTGGTATGGTTTTTTTCGACCCAGAAAGCGGCTAACGAAGAGCTGGAAACCCTGTTTTCAAAATCCTTCGGTGTGAGACTGATTCGACTGTTTCCATACACCTGCGCAGAGTTGACCGCCGGTTTATCCGACAGCCAGAATGATTGTCTCGAAAAACTGTCTCCAACGTTATTTATGGAGTAATATATGCTTGATCTTTCTGTATCCTACAATCGATATAAGTTTTTAGGCTGTGAGTTTTTAACCTGGCTGTGGTTTGTCATCGAAAAAGAACAGGAACGGTTTTTAAACAAGGATGGGAAAAGTGCGTCCTTAGCGATTGGAAATCGAATTGTTCTGGAAAAACGAATCGATGACGATACCCATGAAAGCGTTACCATTAAAGGGGATGATGCCGGACTGGAGGAAGGCGTTCTGGCATTGAAAAAAGGCGCTGTGGTAACCCAGATCAATCTGGTCTATACGGAAGGTGATTTTCAGTGGAAATTTGCCCTTACCGGTGAAAGCCTGAATGTAACCGGTCTCAAACCACCTGAAACCGCGATAGTAGAGATAAAAGATGATATCGAAGGCGCTGTTCTGGAAAAAGTCTTTCTTTATGGAAAAGTTGTAGAATTAATCGATCGGTTGTATCAGCAGTTCATTCAGCTGAGGGTGTCGGACCAGTGGGACAACCAGCTGGTTCCACAGCTTAAACAATGGATTAATTCCTGAAGTTAACATGAAGGATTTATATCATGAAGTTTACCATCAATAAACGTGATGTACTCGATGTGTTGTCAAAGGTTCAGGGATTAACCGGTCGCAAAACCAATCTGGCCATTACGGCGAATGTTTTGATTCAAACCAGGGATTCGGGTATTTTGATTTCCGCGACAGATCTTGAAACCGGCTTCGAAGGTTTTTTTGCCGCCACCATCGAGACCGAAGGAGTCATTGCCATCAATGCCAGGAAATTTTATGAAATTGTCAGAGATTTTCCCAACAGCGATATTATGATCCATGAAAAGGAAAACAGATGGATCGAAATCAAAAATAATACGGTTGAATATCACATTGTGGGAATGAGTTCAGATGATTTTCCCGATATTCCGGTATTTGATGATGTCGAATTTTTCGATATCGAATCGGCTGTTCTGAAAAAAATGTTTGAAAAAACATTGCTGTCCACCGTTGCTGACGATTCAAGGGCCCATGTGATCGGTGTCTATATGGAAAGAATTACCAAAGAGGGTGCCGGGGTGTTCAGAATCGTATCTACCGATGGAAACCGACTTACCCTTGTGGATCATGTGCTTGAAGCGGACATTCGGATGCCGGATGGGCCGGGGGTTATCGTCCCTAAAAAGGGGGTTCAGGAAGTTCATAAATTTTTAGATTCAGAAGGAACTGTCCGGATCGGATTCAAACACAATCATTTTATATTAAAGAAAGAATCTGAAATCATCAGTATCCGGCTCCTGGAAGGAGATTTTCCGGAATATTCCGCGATTGTCGTTAAAAGGGATGGAAATGTTATATCCATCAACCGGCAGATGTTTTTAATGATGCTCAAACGGATGTCTATTCTGGCATCTGACACCTATAAAGGGGTGATATTTAATTTCAGGGAAAATAGCCTCGAGATTACTTCAATCAATCCGGAGCTTGGCGAGTCCAAGGAGGATATGGCTATCGAGTTCAGCGGAGAGCCGATTGAGGTTGCGTTTAATCCAAAATATTTTATTGATACATTGAATGTGATTGACAGCGAAAACGTGATAGTTACGATTATCGATGCGGAAAAACCCTGTGTCATTGAGGAAGAAAAAAATAATCATTACTTAAGTATAATTATGCCGATGAGAATATGACTAAAGAAAATATATATAACGAAGATAATATTAAAGTACTGGAGGGGCTGGAGGCGGTTCGCAAACGACCCTCCATGTATATCGGAAATATCGATATTGAAGGACTTCACCACCTGGTTTACGAGGTTATGGATAACAGTATCGATGAAGCCATGGCCGGCGTGTGCGACTACATCGAGGTGAAAATCCATCCCGACAACAGCGTCAGTGTCCTTGATAACGGAAGAGGAATTCCGGTCGGAATTCATAAAACCGAAGGTGTTCCGGCTGTTGAAGTGGTGATGACCAAACTGCATGCCGGAGGAAAGTTTGACAATGACTCTTACAAGGTGTCCGGTGGCCTGCACGGGGTGGGAATTTCAGTGGTCAACGCTCTTTCAGAGTTTGTGAACCTGGAAATTTATTCCGGCGGCCATATTTATACCCAGTCCTATTCAAGAGGTCATAAAACCACTGAACTGACGATTACCGGCGATACGACCCGCCGGGGAACCCTGGTACATTTCAAACCGGATTGCGAGATTTTCACTGCCCTGATTTTTAATTATGACACCCTGATCCGCAGATTCAGGGAGCTTGCCTTTCTGAATAAAGGGCTCCGGATCATGATTGAAGATGAACGATCGGATAATAAAGAAGAGTTTCATTATGAAGGGGGATTGAAATCGTTTGTTGAATATCTGAACAAGCGTCATAGTCCGTTACATGACCCCATTGTCATCCATGGGGAAAGAAACGATGTTCAGATCGATGTCGCCATTCAGTATAATGACAAATATACGGAAACGCTTTTATCCTTTGCGAACAACATCAATACGGTCGAGGGCGGATTTCATCTGATCGGATTTAAGGCGGCGTTGACCCGATCAATTAATCAGTTTGCCACCAACGGCAATATGCCGAAAAATCTTAATATCAAAATCAGCGGAGATGATGTGCGGGAAGGGCTGACCGCCGTGGTGAGCATCCGGATTAAAGATCCTCAGTTTGAAGGACAGACCAAAACCAAACTGGGCAACAGCGAAGTCAAAGGTCTGGTCGAATCCTTGATGAATGAGAGTCTCGGAACCTATTTTGAAGAAAATCCGTTGGTTGCGAAAAAAATAATTGGCAAGGCCGTCGATGCCTCCAGAGCCAGGGATGCCGCTAAACGGGCCCGTGAGATTGCCCGGAAAAAAGGCGCGTTGATGGATTCAACCCTGCCCGGGAAACTGGCCGAATGTCAGAGTTCCGATCCGGCTGAAAGAGAGCTGTTTCTGGTTGAGGGAGATTCGGCAGGCGGCAGTGCCAAACAGGGCAGAGATCGAAAATTTCAGGCCATTTTACCACTCAGGGGTAAAATTTTGAACGTTGAAAAAGCCCGGTTTGACAAGATCCTGCGCAGTGAAGAAATTAAGAATATTATTACGGCGTTAGGGGCAGGCGTCGGCGATGAAGAATATGATATTGAAAAAATAAGGTATCACAAGGTCATTATCATGACGGATGCCGATGTCGACGGATCTCATATTCGAACCCTGTTGCTGACATTTTTCTTTCGGCAGATGCCGGAAGTCGTTGATCGGGGATATTTATATATTGCGCAGCCGCCGCTTTTGAAGGTGGGTAAGGGAAAACAGGAAATTTATCTGAAAACCGAAGCGGATCTGAATGAATATCTGCTCAAACGGGTGTGCAGTCAAAAGCGAGTTGAAACCTCTGGCGATCAACAAAGCCTGAAGGAGCATATCCTGTATACCCTGGTCGGGAATCTTGCCGACTATTTTGCGATCATGAAACGGTTTGAAAAAAAGGCGGTGCCTCAGGATCTTATTGAGCTGTTGATTCATTATGGATTTGAGGAAAAAGCCTTTTTGAAAAACCAGGATAAAATGCTGCAGTTAAAACAGAACCTGGTCGACAAAGGATACCGGACGCAGGAGCTTATCTGGAGTGAAGAACGCGGTATTTATGAATTAACGGTGATTGCGCCTGAAAACGTGCTGGATGAAGACATGATCCGGCAGAGTTTAACCTCCGGGCATGAAATAACCATTAACCGTTCGCTGGTCTATTCTGCTGATTTTCAGAATCTTATCGTACTGGGCAAACAGATCAGTGCGTATGATCAACCGCCTTTCAATGTAGTGAATATAGAAGGGGAAAAAGAATCCGTAAATTGCGCGGATAAACGAGCGCTATTTTCTTTTTTAATTAATGAAGGGAAAAAGGGTCTGGCTGTCCAGCGGTATAAGGGCCTCGGGGAGATGAACCCGGAACAGTTGTGGCAAACCACCATGTGCAGAGAAAACAGAAAATTGCTTCAGGTCAGGGTGGAGGATGCGGTGGAAGCCGATGAAATTTTCACCATACTCATGGGAGATGAGGTAGAGCCCCGGCGGGAATTTATCCAAAATAACGCACTTGAAGTCAGTATGCTGGATATCTGATTTATAACGGATCAGATACATCTGCAGGTTGTAACAAATTAAACGGCCGGCCCTAAAAAGGGCCGGCCGTTTTGGTTTAAGCTCAGAATGATTTTACGCTGATAACTAAATTAATATCCTGCTGCTTGCGGCGGGGGATTAATTTTCAAGCCAACTGCCTCATAAAAATCGTTATGCGGGCTTGATCCATAACTGCGGCCATATTCTTACGTGTAGTTTCGAAGTCCCGCCCGTTGCCGGCGTATGATATGGTGCGATCCGGGGAAAAGATGCCGGGGCCATGAAGCGTTAAGAAGCGCAAACTGTTCAAATCGCCTTTTTTTTGGGCTTGACTCCAAATCTGTAAAAGGTTTACTAAACAGTCTCCATCCATAACAGCTTTTCGAAATCTGAGCGTATCTGCCTGATTTATCCGTTAATTTTCGCGTTTGCCCGTACTGCATAAGTCAGTAAGCCTCACAAACAATCAGTTGATTTGATTGACTTTTTTTGCATACAGGCGTAAACTTCGAAAAGTTTTTTTGCCAACGAGGAAACGGCGGCTCATCTGGAAATTGCACCCGGTTCTCCGATACTCTTTACGGAAAGAATCATGTACGACGAAAATGGCAATCCGGTGGAACTCGTCAATACGATATACAACGCCAGTATGTATAAGTATTGTTTGAAATTGAAAAAGATTAAAAGCGGTTCCGCTTACGACTGGATATGTCAATTTACGGATTGATTTACGCAAAGTCGTTTTTGACATAAAACGCAGGACATGCGGATCAGGGATGAGCCGCTGAAGGGGTTCCTGTTATTTTTTTGACCCGGGTTCGCCATGCGGCTGACAAAGGGGGATGATAACTGATTTAAAGTGCTAATCGCTTATGAAAATTGAAACACCCGGAAAAATCACGGATCGTATCCTGATGCTGGGCAGGAAAGAGTCCTGTGTCTATCTGCTCGATGGCGGCAGCGAATATGTTTTGCTGGGCGGGGGTATGGTCCATATTGTGCCGGAAGTTCTCGAACAGCTGCAGGCGTTTGACATAGATGAAGAAAAAATCCGCCGGATCGTTATTCAGCATTCCCATTTTGATCACTGCGGGATCGTTCCCTTTTTTAAAAAACGATGGCCCTGGATGACGGTGACGGCTACCGAACGAACGCAGGAGCGGTTGCGTCTTCAGAAGGTCATCGATGCCTGCGAGAGGTATAACCGCATTGTTCTGAAACAGTACGGAAGGGAAGAGGCGGCTGAGCACTTGGGCCTGGTTTTTACCGGGGTGGATGTCGAAGAAACGGTCAGCAGCGGGGATCGGCTTGGCTGTGGCGATTTAACCCTTGAGATTCTCGAGGTGCCCGGGCACTCCTCCTGTTCGATCGCGGTGTACGTCCCGGCGATCAAGGCGATGTTCACGTCCGATTCGGGGGGCATTCCCTGTGGTGATGAAATTTTTACGGTCGCCAATTCAAATTTTGATCTGTATATCGAAAGCCTCGGAAAGATCTCCGCATATGACATGGAGGCGGTTCTGGCCGCCCATTATGGCGGGGTGACCGGACCGGATGTACCCGGTTTCATGACAGCCTCCATGAATTCTGCACTGGAAACCCGAAAGATGCTCGAGGCCTCCTGGGCCCGAACCCGGGATTTGGCCCGCAGCACCGAAGAGATGACGCGCTTTGTCATGAAAACCCTGCCGGACAACTATTTTGCCCGGGAAGTCATCTCCATGGTCATCGGCCAGATGATAAAATATATCGCCGGGAAAAATCCCTGATCCTCAGCATCGGGCCCGGTAATCATACTGGAAATTTTTACATTCTCAGTACCCACACCCGTTATTCCCGCGTAGGCGGGAATCCAGAACATGCTGAAATAACTGAATTTCTTATTTTAGGTGAATGACAAATGAGGGCTGAATATGACTTTTTACAGGGCCGTCAAATTGTATATAAGGAAGATGGTAAAAAATGGATGACATGATGGATGCTAAATCAGGAAAAGAAATGGACAGACAACAGATATCTACCGGACCGCATAAATTCGAGCTGGACAGCTGGATCAGTTGCGCGCCGTTCGAGCGGCTGCTTCACATGAAGATCATCGATGCCTTGGACGGGCAGGCCACCCTGACCATGCCGTTTCTCTTCGATTTTGCGCAGGGCGCCGGACTGATGCATGGCGGCGCGCTCGTCAGCCTGGCCGATACCGCGGTGGTTATGGCCATCAAGAGCCTGGTGTCTCCCCAGACCCATTTTGCAACGATTTCAGCGGAAACAAAATTTCTCTATCCCGTGAAAAAAGGGATCATCACGGCCAGAGCGCGGGTGACCCGTCAGGAGGAACGACTGCTGGAAGGACTGGCCACCCTCTTCTACGCGGAGGATCGGCCGGTTCTTGAATTTACCTCCGTCTTGAAGAGCGCAAAGGACCGGGCGGTTCGGGATATTAGCTTCAAG